>JAUSIA010000323.1 GCA_030648225.1 Ignavibacteria bacterium
CCCAAGAAGTGGTCCAGTAACTTCTAATAAGGACAAATTTAAATATTCTGTACTAACTGAATTATGGGAATAACCTAAAAGAACTTTTAAACAATTGTTTTTACTTCGGAAGTTGTATGCTGCATATACCATTCTTCCGGAAGATACAATATTATATTTTGGATCGTAGGAAGCCTCGATGTATTCAAATCCAATATCAAATAAACTTGATAACGAAATTCCTATATCGCCACCAATTCCAGTAAAATCATTATTAAGAGAAACAACTAAATCTGCTTTTACTCCAAAACTAGAGTTTGAAATAAACTCACTTTGTGCTGATAAAAAGAAAGGGAATAATAAAAAAATATAAATGTATTTCATTTTAATCTCACAAAATGCCTAACTATTAATTATACTGCCAAAATTCCATATAACACGCCGACAGTAAGCATGTTATATTCCTTAAAAAACTTTTATTACAATCTAATTTCAAAATATTTTGCCGCATATCATACCGAATATTAAAGTATGCTATCTAATGGACTTCTTACACCCAATACAGTTTTCAAAACGTGTGTATAAATCATCGTTGTCTTAACCGATTGATGACCTAAAAGTTCTTGTATTGTTCTTATATCATATCCGTTTTCAAGAAGATGAGTAGCAAATGAATGTCTGAAAGTATGTGGACTGCCGGGCTTAATTATTCCTGCTTTACTAATTGCTTCTTTAACTACTTTTGTATTCCCTTTCATATTGATTGCTTTATAACGGACTGGAACTAACCTGCGTGCAAACGTTCCAGCGGGTTGACAATGTTTTTTAATTCGCCGATAAGTGCCACAATCGTATGTTGTAAGTTCATTTCTCAATACTCAAATCTCAGGCGCGTCGGCGGTTTGCACGTCAGGTTGAGTAACTGGTTAGCCCGCTTGCAATTACACATTATGAAAACCGCTGTTGAATAAAATTTGTAAAGTCATTCCAATTTTTGAGATTTACAGTATCGGAAACTATTTGTAGTGTTGCGCTCTTTATAGATGAACGTTTGATATCATTTGGATGAATGTTTCTTGAAAGCACAAATACTTTGCATTTAGATTGCTTGTGAAAACGCGTCAATCGTCCGTGATCATTTTTCGATGTTAAAATCAATATCGCACGAGCTAAAGGATGACGAACTTGCAAAATGCCACGAGAGAATGTAACTCCGGGACTTTTTTGTAGACTAACAAATTCAGAGAAAGTCTTCTTTGTCCATTCTGGTGAAAGATAGCCAAGGTCTATCTTTAATTCGATTATTCCCGATAGAATCCGATTATTTTTAACAATACATATGTCTGGATATGATGTCTTTTTTCTCTTCCGTGTTTTTATGCTATAACTAATAGGATAATCTACATAAATTGTGTACGATTTTGTTAAGAACCCATCGAGATATTTTGCAACTCTTTCCTCGAATAAAGAGGAAATGGAATTATTACGTCCTCTAATAATACGTTCACTTATTTGTTTTCTTTTTTTGCTGACTTGATAGAGTTTTATGATGTCAGTAATAAATTTTGTGAAGTCATTTCGATTTGAGGACATTGCTTAATTCCTAATTCTTCCTTTTCCAGTTAAAAGCTGCAGGCATTTCTTTACCATCTTCAATCCAGGTCCAGGTTTGTGAGAAATTATTATTACCGGCAAAGTTAAAGTTGAGCTTATACATATGCCCATCAGATGTTTTTGCAAGGTTTGTAGCATTAGTAAAAGAGAAATTAATATTATTATCATCTATCATTTCAGCTTTCATCCGGGGCTGATTTCCTGAAGAGCAGTAATGTGTCATTATCAGCTTATCTCCATCAAGATGATAGACAGTTACCATATTATCATCTTCACCCTCATTTAAAACTTCCATTACAGCCGATCCTCCTGAGATGACTTCATATGAGACGCTTGTCATCTGATCATCATGCCCTTTACCTTCCCATTCTCCTGCAAGTGATTTGATCTTTTCAAATCCGGCAGCAGAATTACCCTGCGCAAAGATTAAACCTGATAATAAAAAGGGGATTAGTAACAAAAAAGATAAATTTCGTTTCACTGCACACCTCCTGATAAATATTAAAAAATTCTCTCGTAGCTGAAAATATATTAATAATCCACATTAAGCAATGAAGGTTAGGTATAAGGTATATGGTATTAGGTATAGGTATATGGTATAAATCTTAACCTTTATACCCTATACCTAAGCCTGCTTGAGGTTTCTCACATTTTTTGAAGTTCTGTTTTTGTAATCTGTATAGCGTATATTATGTAATTCAAAAAAGAAAGGGAAACATAATGCTAAAACTCAAAATTATTTTTACAGTTTTATTATCACTTTTTTTATTTCAGACTTCAAAAGCAGATGATTTAAAGAAAGAACTTCAGAAATATATGAATGAGATTATAACAGAGGTAAGGGAAGCGGAAACTCCTGAAGAAAAAAGAGAAATATTAAATGATCTTTTTGAAAATTTACAGGGGTCTTTTGAAGTAGCAAAAAATTCTCCACTTGTTCCGGAAGAAGATCATAAAGGAATTGAAATACTGTATTGTAAAATTAATGAGAGGCAGAATGAACTGAACGGGTTAAATGGATTTGAAAGAGTACCCGATATTAAATTAAATGAGTTTGCTTATTTCTCTCTGCAGGATATTGAGCAGGCTGATACACTTCTAACAATAAGCCTTACAACTCTTCTTCTTATAATAATTCTTGCAATATTAATTTTCTGATGAGAAAAAGAAATACTCTATCTGTTTTTTGGATAATAATTCTGCTCTGCGGAATTTCATTTAGTCCTTTATCTCAGGCAGAAGACTTCAGGATTATTTATATAATTCATGGTGATGGTAATTATTTATTTCACAATGAAGAGGGAAATGCAATAAATGCCGCAGAAAGAATTTTAGAGCAGGCTCAATTTGTTGGTGCGAATATAAGAAGGGGAGAGGTATTTATTTTTTATCAGAAACCTGCTGAGAATTTTCTTCTGTTCTTTCCAAAGGATGATGGCGAATTTCATTATTATAAAAATGGAAAGAAAATTTCAGTAGAATCTTATCCGGGAAAAGATGCTAAAGATTATGAAATTGAAGCCGGTTTAATCAGGAAGTATTCTGAATCTACAACAAAAGAGATGAAAAATATTTTACTCTACTATGGACATGAAATCTTTCAACAGAATAGCCCCGGCTACCATTCTTCCTATCCTGAAAAGGAATTTGGAATTAATATTTTTGCAAATGGTGTTGAAAAACTAATTAATTCTTTCTCAACAACAGAAGAGCAATTTGATTTAATAGTTCTTTCCACTTGTAGAAATGGAAACCGGGAAACAATAAATGCACTTTCTTCATTAACAGATTACCTTATAGCTTCACCGGGAGATATTCATTTATCTCATTTGAATTCTGAATCACTCATAAACTTAAATCAGCAAGAACAAATTGATGATTATGACTTAGCAAAAGAGTTTGCAAAATTTGCATATCAGGAATTAAAAGAAATAACAAGTACTGAGATTTCCATCTCTCTATATGATATTAAAAAAGTTTCAGGTATTTCTGATTGTGAAGCGGATACCGGGATTACAGAGTTTTACCGCTCACCTGAATTTGGAAGAAGGGATTGATAACTTGATATAGTTGCTGGATACTGGTTATTATTTCTTGTCCCAGGATAATAGACCTTTTTTATATTGGATTCAGAATGTGAGGGAGTTATTAATAAGTTTCGTTATTAATCTTTTTAGTTCATCATCATTAAAGGGTTTGTCAATGCAAGGGTCCGTTATATTTGCTTGTTTAAGCAGGTTGCTGTTACCTGTTAGATAAATAACAGGAATGTTAAAATTTTCACGAATCTTTTTACCGGTTTCAATACCATTCATATTTCCTTTAAGCCCTATATCCATAATTACAAGATCAGGTTTTAATTCTTCCGTTTTGTTCAATGCTTCTTCGCCTGATGATACTATTGCCGGAACAATATACCCGAAGTTTTTAATTCTCTCCTGTATATCTATGGCAATAATCATATTATCTTCAACGATAAGAATTGTCTTATTTGCCATTCAGATTGCAGTTCTTTTTAACGGGAATTCTATTTTATAATATGTGCCTTTCCCATTATTAAATTCAAGACTGCCATCAAGCTGGGTTGTAAGCATTTTAACCAATCTTAATCCAGGTGTTTTACAATTATTAAAATCAAAGCTTCCGGCGAAACCAATACCATTATCGCTAACAATAAGGTTTGCGTTATTATCATTTACAATAACAGAAATTTTTATATTACCTTTCTCTTCTCCCGGGAAAGCATACTTGCTCGAATTTGTTATCAACTCGTTAAGAATAAGACCGCACGCAACGCTTGTATCAATATCTAAAACAACATTATTGATATCAAGATCCAATTTTATTTTACCGGGATTGCTGGTGTAAGATTTCAGGATCAGGTTTCCAAGGTTTGAAATATATTCGCTTAAATTTAAAGTGGCAAAATTATCAGATCTGTAAAGTTCTTCATGTACAAATGCCATTGATTTAATCCTGCTCTGGCATTCTTCCAATACTTTTACAGAACTCTCCTCTTCTATTTTTGAAGAATGTAAACTAATCAGGCTTGAGATCATCTGCATATTATTTTTTACACGGTGATGTATCTCCCTTAACAGGATCTCTTTTTCTTCAAGAGATTTAAGAAGCTCTGCAGTTCTCTGATTAATTTTATTTTCAAGGTCTTTATAACCTTTCAGTAGTATGGTTTCAGCTCTTTTATATTCACCGCTTTCTATTCTCCTGATTTTATTATTCTTTTTTATGAAAGTGCATTGATGACTGCTTACTATATCCGCAATATCAGAAGGAGTGCATTTTTCAAAAGAAAAAGAACACAAAGCAATTATATTGTAATCATGAACAGAACTATTTGCAGTTGATTTATATTCATCAAACTCATCCCGGTTTTTTTCTTCAAGCCAATGAGTATTCTTTGTTATTCTTAATCCTTTAAATCCTTTAAATCCTTTATTTAAAGCTTCTTGTTCCCAGGAAATCCAGTTTTGCAATATTTCATCAACAGGTTTAAGTTTTTTATTATTGAAATACCATTGATTTGCTTCAATTATTTCAATCTGCTTATTTTCAAAATATTTATTCAAAGCGGGAATATCATTACTCAAAGCTTTATATGCATCATTTGAATTTAATGGTTGGGAAGTAATCCAGATACACTTTTCATTATTTTTAAGTCCGGCTTTAAAATATGGGATCCGGGCCAAGAGTCCATGTCATCTCAACCGCAAACCTTATTCCATTGAAACCGGTTTTAAATGCTTTATCAATAAAACCCTGAACCTGTTTTGTTTTCTTCCTTGAATCAAGCTTTCCGGGTTCTCTTCATTAATTTCTTGTCCAGAGCTTTAAAGCCCCCTTATTAATTTCTTTATCTACAGCTATCTCATTTATTTTTAAAATATGGTAAAGCTGTTTAACGGTTAAATCATCTGCTATGTAAATAAACTGTTCATTATTTTCTAATCCTTGTTTGATAAATGGAATAAAAGAATGCATCTGTTCAATGGGATCTTTCTCATAGATTAAACATAAATGATTTCTATCGTTTAAATGTTTTATATCCTGCTCTAAGGTCAGATGGTTCTCCATTTATTATTCATGATGTAATAATCTTTTTGAAATATCTTACTTTTACTAATTTCTTCTTAGACAAAAATTTAGCCAAAAGCTAATTAAACAATAATATTTTTTAGATAATGTGATATATCTCTCACCTGGATATATAGTTCAGGAAAGACAATTGAAAATTAAATAACCAAAACTGATTTGGATAAATTCAAATTTTTACCAGGAATTAAATTTCTAAATTCTTCTCTTTTATTTATTTTTGTTACAGTTTTTGGTTTAATAACGAAATAGATGACACACAATTCAAAAAAAAACAGGATCATATTTATTGATCTTATGAGAGCATTTGCTGTATTGATGATGGTTCAGGGTCATACAGTGGATGTACTTCTTTCTAATGATTACAGGAATATTGATTCTCCATTTTTTGCAGGCTGGTTATTTATGAGAGGGATGACAGCACCTATCTTTATGTTTACTGCAGGAACAGTTTTTACATATCTATTCAGGCTTGTTGATGAACCTTTTAAAAACAATCCAAGGGTTATCAAAGGAATAAAAAGATTTCTTCTGCTGGTTGGTTTAGGTTATTTGCTAAGATATCCCACACCAACAATTATTGATTTCTCCGAGGTTACGAAAGAAGGATGGGATATATTCTTTGCAGTTGATGTTCTGCAGCTTATCGGTTTTGGAATTCTTTTTCTTGTTATCTGCGCTTTTATTGCAGAGAAAACAAAACTGCCTGATCATATAGTTTTCTCAGTTATAGTAGTTTCATTTTTTCTTTTTTTCCCTGTGTTTGATAAAATAAACTGGATAGAAATTTTTCCTGAACCAATAGCCGGATATTTTTATACCGGCACAGGTTCTATCTTTCCTCTTTTTCCATGGGCTGGTTATGTAGTTTGCGGTGGTGTTCTTGGAAGTTATTTAGCAAAGAACCCTATGGTATTCAGGACAGCAGGTTTTAGTTTAAAGCTTTCAGTTATGGGAATTATTTTAATACTTCTCTCTTTCTTTTCTTATCCTTTTGAAAATTATTTTTACGGAAAAAATATTGCCGACAATGAATACATTGATGTAATTTTATTAAGAACAGGTTTTGTACTTCTTCTAAATGCTTTAATCTCATACATATCTATAAGTATTGATTACATCCCCAGAATTATAATTTTGATTGGCAGAAATACATTACTAATTTATGCTGTACATCTTATAATATTGTATGGAAGTGCGTGGAACCCCGGACTAAGCCAGCTTTTCGAAAAAAGTTTCAGCGTTTGGAAAACAATCGGTACCACGCTTATAATGATCTCCCTGATGGTAGCAATGGTAATAGTAATAAACAAATTGAAAATAAGAAACA
>JAUSIA010000328.1 GCA_030648225.1 Ignavibacteria bacterium
TAGAGTAAGGCCTGATTTCCAAGCCGGCAGTTTAACCGATGACGCTGCAAGTTTTAATGATGTATCTATAGGTGCAGTTACTGAAGGTATGATTAATGAACTTAAGCTGCAATATGCAAAAGACTGGTTAGAATGGCCTTCCGATAAAGGGGCACCATACTTAGATGCAGATAGTAATGGTGTTTATGAACCGGATCCGAATGGGAATGCCATTTATGGAGAAGCAGGTGAAGATATCCCGGGTATTCCAGGAGCTTCACAAACTCTTTTTACATTGTATAATGACGATTTGTCGGCACAACTTTATGCTTCCCCGCCTATTGGGCTTGAAATACAGGAAACATATTGGTCTTATGCATATACCGGCGCATTAGGAAATGTTATTTATAAGAAAGTTGATTTAATCTATAAAGGAACTGCCCAATCTTCTCCTAACTCCACTATCGACAATTTTTATTTCATTCAATGGGCAGATCCGGATGTTGGTACCTCAACTGATGATTTTGCAGGATGTGATACCGCACTGAACTTAGGATACGCATATAGTGCTGGTGAGGATCAAACCTATGGCAATATAGGATTACCATCTGCTGCCGTTGGGTATGACTATTTACAAGGTGTTTCTCAATTTACAGGTAATCCTAATGACAGCGCTATATTCAATTTAAAGTGGAGAACGGGATACAAATATGTAAATTCCAAACCTATGAGTTCTTTTATATATTTTGCCGCAGGAGGTAACTGGTCGGATCCGACTTTTAATTACCAGGGTACCATAGAATTCTATAATTATATGAAAGGACTAACACCCAGTGGCGGTGCTTTTCCCACAGAAGTGGCAGACGTTACACCTTTTGGTACATATCTTCTTGCCGGTGACCCGGTTGCCGGGACAGGGAAAATTGATGGAACTGCAGCAGCAGGTGCCCCAGGGGATAGAAGAATTTTAGTTGTTAATGGTCCTATAAATTTGAAATTAGGAGACACAGCCGAAGTTGTTATAGCATTAGTTGGAGGCTTTGGCACTGATAATATATCCAGCATAACTGCTATGAAAGACAATGATGAAACTGCTCAAATAGTATTTGATCAGCTTTTTCAGTTGCCTACCCTTCCACCACCTGATGTTAATATAGCTGAATTAGATAATATATTAATACTCGATTGGGGCAGCAATTCTGTTGTTGCAGCAAATATTGAAAGTTTTTCGGGACAAGGTTATAACTTTGAAGGATATGAGGTCTATCAATTACCTAACCCTTCAGCAGCATTATCCGAGGGTGTTAAATTAGTTACATTTGATTTAGTTAATGGTATTACTACCATCATTGATACTGTGGAGCAAAGCGGTGTCCTATTAGGGGTGATTACAGTGACTGGACAAGATAAAGGCATTAAGCGTTTTTTAGAAGTAACTAAAGATCCATTTAGAGGTAACCAGCCGCTGCGTAATGGTCAGGAATATTACTTTGCAGTTATTCCTTATGCTTTTAACCCTGCGCCATTATTACCATTTCATGCTCTCCAGTCATCCATTGTAATAAAGGTAGGTGTGCCTCAATCTCCTTTACCGGGTGTTCGATATAGTTCTTCTTCCGGAGATACTTTAGCTCCTCCTATACATGTTGGTTCAAGCGATGGAAGCGTAACTGCTATAGTTGTTGATCCAACTAGTACAACGGGCCAAGAGTACAAGGTTACTTTTCCAGATGATGGTACCTGGTCTGTAACAAATGTTACAACAGGTAATGTTGCAGCTTCAAATCAAACTAACCAAAGCGGCGATGAAGCATATCCAATAGTTGATGGTATTATGGTAAAAGTGCTTGGGCCGCAACCTGATTTTAAGGATTTCCTGGAAGTTGCTAATGCTAACGGACCGCACGACCCAACTCTTGCTACTTTCTTATTTAACGGCAGCGGGTTCCCCTCATCTTTTCCTCCGGAAGTTGATAGACCAACTCCCGATCCTGCCGGTGCAAGCTGGGGAATTCAAACTGGCGAAAACGGCAGTGGTAGTTTTACCTATGAGTTTTTCAAGTCACGTGTTCTGCGTGGTGATAATGGTTTAAGACTCATTCCTTTCGATTATGAATTAAGATTTGTTCCTGGTAAAGGACAAATGGCTTTTACCACTGGAAGTAATGTGGATATTCCTTTTCAAATATGGAATATTGGTTCCCAAACACCAAATGATGCAAGTGATGATTTTCAAATGATCCCCTTAATCAATGATGTTAATGCTGATGAAACATTTAATTTAGATGGGGTTGATCATCCAATTTCAGGTGGCGATAATGACCCGGAAACGGATTGGATATACTGGTATGAACCAGCAGATAAAGCACCCGGAACAGTAGGTTATGATGCATGGGTAAATTCTGGTTTTAATGATGCTCAAATTGGAAATGAAGTAATGGCAAGGATGGTTTTAGTTACTTTTAATGCTGGAAGTGTTAGTGATCCTACCTTCCCTGCTAATTTAAATGAGTCACTTCCTGCACCGGGAAGCGTTTACCGTCTTATCAGCACTAAACCGAATACTGTAAATGATGTATTTACATTCACTGCACCCGGTACATCATTTAATTCCGATTTAGCAAAAGCAGATGTTGATAAGGTTAATGTATTCCCCAATCCATATTATGGATTTCATTATAGAGAAACCTCCAGAGACGCAAAATATGTAACCTTTAGTCATTTACCGGGTAATGCTATAATAAGAATATTTGATTTATCCGGTGTTATGGTAAGGACAATTACTAAGAATGATCCTACCACTGATCCTGACCAATTTACTACCTGGGATCTTAAAAATAATGATAATTATCCTGTGGCAAGTGGTATATATATAATTCACATTGATATGCCGGAATTGGGAGCTACCAAAATATTAAAATTAGCTATTGTACAAGAAGAACAAATATTAAAAGTGTATTGATGTTAATAGTTATCCTGCGGTTAGCAGGATAACTTTATTAAATTAAATTTTAACGGAGGAATTATGAAATACATAAAAAGATTATTTTTTATTTTTCTAATGCTTGTTTGCATTTCTTTTGATGCATTTGGTTCTGGTCAAAATCGTGCGGGAACTGCTGCAGCTCCTCAATTAAGAATACCGGTGGGAAGCAGATATTTAGCAATGGGCGGCGCTGATGTTGCTTTGGTTTCTGGTTTGGAAGCCATATTCTGGAATCCCGCGGGTGTAAGCATAAGTGAAACAGATGCAAATGCTATATTTTCCTACAGGCAATATATTGCCGATATGAGTATGAACTTTGTAGCCATTAGTGGGAAATTCGGCGAATTCGGAACAATAGGATTATCATTTAGGTCTCTTAACATTGGAGATATAAATGTAACAACAATGGATCAGCCGGATGGAAACGGTCAGATTATTAATCCCAGTTTTTTTATTGCTGGATTAACCTATTCCAAACAACTTAGTGACCGCATTTCTATCGGGGTAAACTTTAATTTAATTAATGAAAGCTGGCCGGGAGTAAGTGCAACAGGATTCAGTTTAGATGCAGGTGTTCAATATAGAAATCTTTTTTCTGTTCCTAATCTTTCCCTTGGGGTTACTGTAAAAAATCTTGGGGCTCCAATGGAATACGGTGGAACGGCATTATTTGTTCAAGGTGAAGAACAAACAGGAACCAGAGGAACTACCTTTTACGAGGTAAGTGCCCAGTCAGCAGAACTGCCTTCTGAAATATCGCTCGGAGTATCTTATACCAGAAATATTGATGATGAAAATTTGCTGACTGTTGCCGGTACTTTTGTAAATAATAATTATACTTATGATAATTATAAAGCCGGCTTAGAGTATTCTTATAAAAATATTTTATATGTAAGAGGCGGTTATCTCTTTGCTCCTGAATCCACAGACGATACTCCAAATATTTTCGAGGATTACACTGTTGGTGCTGGTTTGAATTTTAAGGAATTCACAAACATTGATGTATCCGTTGATTATGCTTATATCCCGGTAAAATTTTTTGATGCAAATAATGTCTTTTCAATCAGCTTGGGATTATAAGTTATTGAGTTAGTTTATATTTTTTATACAAGGCTGTTCAAAAAGTTATTTCTTAATAAAGAGACTTTTCGAACAGCCTGTTTTTTTCCGCCATTACACTTCTAGTATTCAAAAAACACTATTTTATTGTATTTTACCTGCACATATATTTTCATAGAAGCTTAAAGTTTAATTTTCCTCAATGTTATCTAAACAAAAAATTTTTCGCTTAATTCTTATACTAATTCCCCTCTTCATTTTATTTTTACTCGAATTAATACTTAGAATAACCGGCTATGAAAGTGATTTAAGCATAGTTGCAACTATAGAGCGGAATGGCCAGAAATATTATACGATGAATCAGTTAGTTGGTAAAAGATATTTTGAAAAAGACCGCCTTTATTATAGAAAAGGTTCACACGATTATTTTGAAGTTAACAAGCAGCCAAACACAATAAGAATTTTTTGTTTTGGAGAATCAACTACAGCAGGTTTCCCTTACGAATATAATGCAATTCCTTCCGAGTTTTTAAGAGATAGACTGCTTAATGCTTTTCCTGATAAAAACATTGAAGTTATTAATACAGCAATAGCGGCTACAAACAGTTTTACAGTTTCGGAATTTGTAAATGAATTATCCCATTATAAGCCGGACCTTTTTATTGTTTATATGGGACAAAATGAATTCTATGGTGTGTACGGAGTAGCTTCAACCATTTCGATCGGGAAAAACCGATGGATTATAAAAACATATCTCTGGCTTCAGCAATTTAAAACTTTTCTTCTTCTTAAGAATATAATTAATTCAGTTTCAAATTTTTTTAAATCAGATAGTTCTGATAAAGATGAGCTATTGATGGAGCAAATGGTTCAAAATAATTCGATAGGCTACAATAGCAGCGATTATAAAACTGCTGTGAATACCTTTAAAGAAAATTATGAAGAAATAATTGAATTAGCTAAAGAGAATAGAATCCCAATAATTGTTTCAACTCTTGTAACAAATGAAAAAGATTTAGTCCCATTTGTATCTTCGTTTTCAAATTCATTAAGCGATACACTTAAAAATAAATGGAAGGAATTTTATGACCTTGGGATCAATTCCTTAAACAATAATAATTATCAGTCTGCGATAAATTACTTTGAAAAATCAATATCAATTGATTCAACACCGGCGAGTGTCCATTATCAGATTGGCAAATGTTATGAAACATTAAAAAATTATAATGAAGCTAAAAGAGAGTTTCTTCTTGCAAAAGATTTAGATGGCTTAAGATTCAGGGCCCCATCCGATTTTAACTATATCATCAGGCAATTAGCAAATAAATTTAAAGTTCCATTAGCAGATGTAAATAAGGCATTCCGGGAAAATTCTACTCAGGGGATAATAGGTAATGAATTATTAATTGACCATCTGCATCCTAATATTTCCGGATATTTTCTATTAGCAAAATCCTGGTTCAAAACAATAAAAGATAATAAGATTTTTAAATTATCACCTGATATTGTTTTAGATGACAACCTTTTATGGCAGCAATCCTCATTTACCATGTTGGACAGTGCTATCGGGGAATTAAAAATTATGAAACTTAAAAATGAACCCCCGTTTAGTTCTGTAAGCAGCAATTTTGATTTTACTCCAGAAAATTCTATAGAACAAATTGCATATGATTATGCAATAAAACAACAGATGTCCTGGGGCAAAGCTCATTTAATGGCAGCAAAAGAATACATAGATAAGAATGATTTTGAACATGCTCTGAAAGAATATAAGGCAATATTAATAACCGATGAAAAAAATCCATACATCCTAACATCAGCAGGAGATATGTATTTTAATTTAAAATTATATCCAAGTGCGGAGGAAAATTATCTAAAAGCTTTTTCAATACTTGATGAACCAACTATTAAGTTTAAATTAGGCATAACATGTGTTAATCTTCAAAAGTCTGAAATAGCAATCCAGCTTTTAAAGAATTGTTTAATGATTAACAATTTGCGAAGATTCACAACTGAAGAAATTGAGAAAATTCATTATAATCTTGCATTAGCTTATATCCAGTTAAATGAATACAATAATGCAATATTAGAATTGAATATCATACTAAAAAACAATCCTTTAAATATCGAGGCTAAGGCATTGTTAATTAAGCTAGGACGTTGATAAAATTTGGAAGATAATAATTATAAAATCCACAAGTTTTATTTTTTAAAATATTAATCGCTCTTCCCAGGGAATTAAAAAGACCATAACTTAACAAATTCTTAATGTGTTTGAGAATTATTCGTTTACTATCTTAAAACTTGCTGTTGAGATTGCCTTATTATTATTTAGCACATCTTTTACATTAAAAACAATTTTATACTCTCCAGCAGCATAAGTCGAATCAAGTTCAAATTGTGCTTCAAGTGGAATATCAGTTATATTCTCACTATCTGTTTTATCTTCAACTCTGATTATTAATGCTTTTATTGTATCTCCGGCAGGAGTAACAAGATCAATATCATAAGCGATTGTTGCTCTGAAATTATTCCCTTCCTCTTTTTGGCTGAATCCTTTTACCCTTGTTGTTGCATTAACTTCCCAGCTATTCCCAAGGTCATAAGCAAAAGCTTCAGTGCTGAATGTTTCTATCTTAACTGGTTCTTCTTTATTACAGGAACAAAAAAGAGAACCAATTAATAAAACAATAACAAACCCTTTCATAGAAACTCCTTATCCATGTTAAACCGTAACACAGAATAATATTCTGTGCTACGATTATCTTTATCCATTTTTTTTCTGAAAAGCTTTCATAAATGAAACAAGATCTTCAACACCTTTTTGCGGGAAAGCATTATAAATTGATGCTCTCAATCCACCAACAGACCTGTGTCCCTTCAAGCCATCAAATCCTGCTGCTGTAGCTTCAGCGATAAGTTTCTTTTCAAGATCTTCTGATGCAAGATTAAAAGTAATATTCATTAATGAACGGCTCTCTTTTTCTGCGTGACCTTTATAATAACCACCGCTTTCATCAATGCATTTATAAAGAAGATCCGCTTTCTCTTTATTTAGCCTGTACATTGCATCAAGTCCGCCAAGCTTTTTAAGCCATTTTGCAACAAGACCAATTATATAAATTCCGAATGTTGTTGGCGTGTTGTAGAGTGAATTATTTTCAACATGAATTTTATAATTCAGCATTGTGTGGAGCGAATCTGAACTTCTCTCAACCATATTTTTTCTAATTATTATAAAAGTTACTCCCGATGGTCCCATATTTTTCTGTGCACCTGCATATATAAAAGCATACTTGCTTACATCTATCTTCTTATGAAGAATATCTGAAGAAGCATCACATACAAGAGGAATATTCCCAACTTCAGGTTCTTTATACCATTCAGTTCCATGGATAGTATTATTGGATGTAAAGTGGACATAGGAAGCTTCCGGGTCAAGCTTTAGCTCTTCCTGCTTTGGAATTCGCTTAAAGTTTTCTCCTTCTGTTGTTGCGGCAATGTTAACTGTTCCAACTCTTTTAGCTTCCTTAACAGCTTTCTTAGACCAGCTGCCTGTAACAATGTAATCAGCTTTATTCTTTGGGGGCATTAAGTTTAATGGAACCATTGAAAACTGAAGGCTGGCTCCTCCTTGCAGAAAGAGAAGTTCGTAGTCATCATTAATGCTAAGAAGAGATTTTAAATCTGCTTTAGCTTCTGTAATTATCTTGTCAAATGTTTTTGATCTGTGGCTGATCTCAAGTATTGACATTCCCAAACCAGGGAGAGCAAATAAATTTTTCTGAGCTTCTTTTAAAACATCTTCCGGTAAAACTGCCGGTCCAGCACTGAAGTTATATATTCTTTTTTGCATAATGATTTATTCCATTTTATTTTGAATTTAACATAGCCCACGACTTTAGTCGTGAGGAACCAATAAAATACTATATCAAATGTACCAGCAATCCATCTCTCAGCTTGGGTTCAAACCAGGTTGATTTTGGAGGCATAACTTCTCCTGCATCGGAAATTTTTATCAGGTCATCTAATGAAACAGGATACAATGAAAATGCAACTGCAGCTTTTCCACTGTCTACTAATTTTTCAAGTTCTTTTGTTCCCCTGATTCCTCCAACAAAATCAATTCTTTTATTTGTTTTAGGATCATCTATACCAAGTACAGGATTAAGAAGAAAATCCTGGAGAATGCTTACATCAAGACCTGAGCCGACTGAATCTGAAAGAGATAAACTTGCTATAACAGAATCTCTTGGTTTTATAAGATACCATTTCCCTTTCAGGTACATCCCGAAGCTTCTTTTTTCATTTGGTTCTTTTGACTTCGATTTTTCTAAATAAAATTTCTCACCAATTTCATTTAAGAATTCCTCTTCATTTATTTCATTAAGATCATGCACAACCCTGTTATATGGTAATATCTTTAATTGTTCCGCAGGAAATATTACAGCAAGGAAGAAATTATATTCTTCATCTCCCGTATGATCAGGATCTTTCTCCATTTTTACTTTTCTTGCTCTGCTTGCACTTGCCGCTCGATGATGCCCGTCAGCTATATATAATTTTTTAACCTTAGAAAATTCGTTTATGATTGTTTCATTATATCTTTCTGAAACAATCCAAACAGTGTGTGTAACGCCGTCTTCAGCAGTAAAATTATATGTTGGTAAAGTTTCTTCGGTGGTCTCATTCACAATATTATTTATTTCAGATATTCCTTTATAAGTTAAAAAAACAGCACCTGTTTGTGCCCCTGTTGTAATTATATGGTTCGTTCTGTCATCCTCTTTTTCCTTACGGGTTTTTTCATGCTTCATAATCACATCTTTATCATAATCATCAACTGAAAACATAGCTGCAATACCAATTTGCGATCTCTTGTCCATTGTCAGTTTGTACAAGTAGAATCGAGGTTGATCATCTATCCGGAAAGGAACTTGTTTCGTTAACAAATCTAAATTCTCTTTTGCTTTTATATAAACTTCTTTGGAATAGGGATTTGTAGAAGGATCTAATTCTATTTCAGATCTTGTAACTCTCAGAAAACTCAGATCATTCCCTTCAGCTAAATTTCCAGCTTCTTCGCGGTTTACAACATCATAAGGTACACTTGCCACAAGATGTGCAGATTCTTTTGAAGGTCTTAATGCTCTGAAAGGTTTTATTATAGCCATAGAAAAGATATACTTCCGGTTAAGAAAAAATTGCATTGTAAAAATCCGCAAAATATCATAAAGATTCCATTCGACCGGTGTTAATTTGAACTCGATCAGCAATATATTTAATCCCTAAATTTTGATTGGCTTTCAAACGAACTATATTTATTTTTGGCGGCATAATTATTGAACTTAAAGAAATGTATAAAAAGATTTTAAAGGATAAAATGCATTACGATAAAGATCAGACAGGAATAATCCCTGAAGAAATGTTGAAAAAGGTTAACAGGATATTTAAAAAAGAAAAAAGAAAAGACAGAGTAAAAATAATTGGTTATGTAAGGTATCACAGGAAATTTTATTCTGCTCATTTAGATAATAAAAGAGATATAATCGTCTGGCTCCCTCCATCCTATAAAGAAGATTTAAAAAGAAATTACCCGGTTCTTTATATGCAGGATGGACAGAATATTATGGATCCAAAAACATCTTATGCGGGTATGGACTGGCGTGTTGATGAAACTTTAACAAAACTAATAACACAAAAGAAGATACAGGAAATAATAGTTGTTGGAATTTATAATACAAAAAAGAGACTCGAGGAATACAGTGATACAGAAAAAGGACACAGCTATATTAAATTTATTACTGAAGAGTTGAAACCTTTTATTGATTCCGAATACTGCACCCTAACCAGCAGGGGAAACACTGCCGTAATGGGTTCATCTATGGGAGGTCTTATATCCTTCCTTATTGCCTGGAATCATCCCGAAGTATTTTCAAAAGCTGGATGTATGTCAAGTGCATTTTATTATCAGGATGATAAAGCAATTAAGATGGTTAAAGATTACAGTGGTCCCAGGAAGAATATTAAAATTTATATAGATCATGGTGAAGATGGGCTGGTACGGGGACAAAAAATGTTTTGTGCACTTAATGCAAAAGGTTACCTTATCGGAACAGATATAGATTATTACTATGCCCCCGGTGCCGAGCATAATGAAAAAGCCTGGGCTGACCGGCTGGAGAGACCTTTATTGTTCTTCTTTAAAAAATAATTTATAATTTACTTCTTTTGTAAAGATGAATAATTTTACTAAAATATTTTTACTCCTCTCACTTCTTATTTATTCATGCGCACCAAAGCTCACAAATCTTGACTTTGTTAAAGAAGAGATTGCTGCATATTATGAATTAGGTAACTATGATGAAGAAGTTAATACGGTAATTTCTGATGCTATAAAAGAGTTTGAATCAGTCGAAGCTGAAGATTCAACAGCAGTTATTTTTGATATTGATGAAACAGCTCTTTCAAACTATGAAATTGAAAAGAAAACAGAATTTGGTTATGTGCCTGAGATATGGGATAAATGGGTTGAGGAAGCAAGAGCACCTGCAATTCCCGGTGTAAAAAATCTATATGAATTCCTTATTAAAAAAGGAATAAAAATTATTTTCATAACTGGAAGAAAGGATTATCATTACAACTCTACATTTAAAAATCTCCATTCTTCTGGCTATACATTATTTGATACATTGATTGTAAGAATGAAAGATGAATATACTTTAGGTGCCGTTGATTTTAAAAGTAAGAAGAGAGAAGAATTAACTTTCAGAGGATATAAAATTGTTGGAACTGTGGGGGATCAGTGGAGTGATCTCAAAGGATCATTTCACGGGATTCAGGTTAAGATTCCGAATTATCTTTATTATATAGAATAGTCTTCCCTGTCATCATCCAGTATCAAGAATCTAGTATCCCGCATCCATAAAAAATCCTTATATTTGCACTTCATAAATTAGATAAAATCAAATGCCCGAAACAAAATTTTCAGAAATTCCCAAAGCATATAATCCATCAGAAGTTGAAGATAAATGGTACAGCTACTGGCTGGAGAATAATTTATTCCGCTCAGAAGTTGATGAAAGTAAAAAGCCTTATACGATTGTAATTCCCCCGCCAAATATAACCGGTAGCCTTACAATGGGGCATATCCTTAATAACACTATCCAGGATATTCTCATCCGTACAAAAAGAATGCAGGGTTTTAATGCCTGTTGGGTTCCGGGAACAGACCATGCATCAATTGCGACCGAAGCAAAAGTTGTTGCTTTCCTTAAAGAAAAAGGAATTGATAAAAGAGAAATTGGCAGAGAGGAATTTTTAAAGCACTGCTGGGAATGGAAAGAAAAATATGGCGGGATAATTATTCAGCAGCTAAAAAAACTCGGCGTAAGTTGTGATTGGAACCGGGAGCGTTTTACAATGGATGATCATTACTACCAAAAAGTAATCGAAACTTTTGTTGCTTTATACAAAGAAGGGAAAATATACCGTGGCTATAGAATGGTAAACTGGGACCCCGCATCTCGTTCTGCAATCTCAGATGAAGAGGTAATTTACAGAACTGTAAACGGGAAACTCTGGTATCTTAAATATCCCGTTAAAGATTCTGATGAATTTATTATTGTTGCAACGACGCGTCCTGAAACAATGCTTGGTGATACAGGCATTGCTGTTAACTCTGAAGATGAAAGATATAAAAAGTTTATCGGCAAAAAGGTTATGCTTCCAATAGTTGGTAGAGAAATTCCAATCTTTGCAGATGAATACGTTGATAAAAATTTTGGAACTGGTGCAATTAAAGTAACTCCTGCTCATGATGTAAATGATTATCAGATGGGATTAAGACATGATCTTGATTTCATAAATATCTTTAATGAAGATGCAACCACAAATGAAAACGTTCCTGAGGATTTAAGAGGAATAGATAGGTTTGCTGTCCGTAAAAAAGTTGTAGAAAAATTTGAAAAGCTTGGTTTGCTTGCTAAGGCAGAAGATTACCAGACAAGCATTGGTTATTCTGAACGGGGTGGAGTTCCAATTGAACCTTACCTGTCAGAGCAGTGGTTTATGAAAATGTCTGAACTTTCAAAGCCAGCGCTCAATGTTGTAAAAGAAGGAAAAATAAAATTTTATCCCGGGCATTGGGTTAAAACCTATGAACACTGGATGAGCAACATAAAAGACTGGTGCATTTCACGCCAGCTTTGGTGGGGACACAGGATTCCTGTCTGGTATTGCATAGGAGATGAAGCGTGCAAGCTTGAGTGTAAAGAACCGATTGTTACAGTTGATCCTCCTGAAAAATGTCCTCATTGTGGTTCTAAAAATCTGAAACAGGATGAAGATGTTCTTGATACCTGGGCATCAAGCTGGCTTTGGGCTTATGCTGTTTTTAAAACCGGGGAAGAACAAAAATATTATTATCCAACCGATACACTTGTTACTGCACCAGATATTATTTTCTTCTGGGTTGCAAGGATGATAATGGCGGGGCTTCATTTCAAAAAAGATATTCCTTTTAAAGATGTTTATTTTACAAGCGTAATAAGAGATTTGCGTGGAAGAAAGATGAGCAAATCGCTCGGCAACTCTCCAGATCCTCTTGATGTTATTAAGGATTATGGTGCTGATGCACTTCGTTTTACAGTTATTTATTTAGCGCCGCTCGGGCAGGATGTCCTTTTCTCTATAGATAAATGCGATATTGGAAAGAACTTTGCGAATAAGATCTGGAATGCAGGAAGATTTCTTTTATTGAATTCAGAGAATATAAAAGTTGATGAAAGCCTGCTTGATAAGCATATTGATTTTTCAGATGAATGGATTAGCTCAAGATTTCACCAAACGCTATCACAGCTCAATGAAGCGATGGAAAAATTTGAAATCAATAATGCAACTAAAATCATCTATTCTTATGTATGGAATGATTTCTGTGACTGGTCCATTGAATTGATGAAGAACAGGATTTATGCAGGAAGCGATGCTGCAAGTCCCGATTCTATCGGGGAGATAAAATCTGCGGTTCTTACAAGAGCATTAAGGAATTTTGAAAACCTGCTGAAAATTGTTCATCCTTTTATGCCATTTATTACTGAGGAGCTGTGGCAATTAATAACTGAGAGGAAAAACGGAGAAAGTATTTCAACTTCAGATTATCCGAAATTTGATTTATCAAAAATAAATTCTTCTGCTGAAAAGGAAATGGAGTTTGTACAGGATGTTATTACTGCTCTAAGAAATATCCGCGGTGAGATGAATATTCCTCCTTCAAAGCAGATTAATGTTTTCATTAAATCTTCTGAAGTTGGAGATCACCAGGTTGATTACATTAAAAAGCTTGCAAAAGTTAATGAAATAAAAATTGGTAAGACTCTTACCAAACCAAAGGCAAGTGCTTCAGCAGTAGTAAAAGAAACCGAGATTTATGTTCCTCTTGAAGGGCTGATTAATCTTGATGTTGAAAGAAACAGATTACAAAAAGAAATTACCAGACTTGAAGGGGCATTAACAAGTGTTGAGAAAAAACTTTCAAACGTGAAATTTGTTCAGAATGCTGCACCGGAAGTTGTTGAAAAGGAGAGAGTGAAAAAGAGGGATTGGGAAGTGAATCTTGAAAAGTTGAAAGACATTTTCAGTAACCTGAATTAAAATCCGAGTTTCATATAAACTCTCCTGTTTAATAGGATAAGTTCTTTTGATTTATATCAATGACCCCTCAAGAAATTCTACTTTTTTACAGTGACTGAATTCACAATACCCTGCTATTAAAATTCCTTTCTAATGAAATTATTGTATCTTAAATAGTCTTTTTTAGTGAATGGATTATAAAGGAGTGAATATGTTAAGAAAAATAAATTTCTTTTGTACATTAGTAATTTTATTAACAGGGATTGAAATTACAAATGCTCAATATGCACCGGAAGGAAAACAATTTGGTATTGGAATTATACTTG
>JAUSIA010000332.1 GCA_030648225.1 Ignavibacteria bacterium
ATGTTGGAAAAAAGCACTTTCCCCAATCCGTCAACTGATGTATGATTTTAGTTTCTATATTTATTTTATAAATATTACCCCCTATTTCATAAGCGATAAACTTTCCATCTGAGGACCATTTTGGTGAATAACCTTGTGTTAAAAAAATTGTAGTTAAACTATCAAGGTTAAGAATTCTGATTTGAATTCCGCCCTCTTTCCTTTCAATACTATCTTGTGCAAAATGGACATAGGCAATATATCTTCCATTGTAGGAACAATCAGGTTCAGTATCGATTGTTTTAGTATATACAATAGGAATAAAGTTATCAGGATCTACACTATTATCACAACTTGTAAGCATGATGAATAATGGAAGTAAAAAATATATTTTTTTCATCAGATTATAAGTGCTTATACTATACGGTTAATAAATAAAAGAGTAGAATTTCTTTTAAAGTAGATTTTAAATATCATTAAGTCAAGGAATAAATATTAATCTTTTCATTTCAATAATAGATAATATCTCAAAACTCACATGCTCTTGTATAAGCAGAATAAAGCAGCTTATTATATTCCTCAAAATCAATTTCAACTGCCCCAAACATTTTAAGGTGTGGAGTCATATACTGCACATCAAGCAGAACGAAGTCTTTCATATTAAGGTATTCAATTAATTTTAACAGCGCAGCTTTTGATGCTTGAGGTACTTTTGAGAACATTGACTCACCGAAAAAAGCTCCACGGAAAGTAACACCGTATAACCCACCAACAAGTTTTTCATTCTGCCATGTTTCAACTGTATGGATATGACCTTTCTTATGAAGACGTTTATAAGCTTCAATTAATTCTTCAGAGATCCAGGTTTTTTCTCTATCAGCACAGCCTCTTACAACAGAAATAAAATCATTATCAAAACGGATTTCAAAATCACTTTTCTTAAGGAATGTTTTTAAAGTTTTTGGAACGTTGTAATTATTAAGAGGAATAATGGTTCTTACCTCAGGCATAAACCAGTTTATCTTACCATTATCATCTGCCATAGGAAAGGCTCCGGTTGCATAAAGTCGAAGCATATTTCCCGGTTTAAGCAATTCTTTTGAATCTAAACCTTTATTGATTTCCATCTGTTACTCAGCACTTTTTAATTCGATTTGAATTATCTGGTAACCTTTTATTGTTTCATAACCTGCAAAAATAACTCCGGCTAAAACTGCAAACATTCCTACAAGGAACAAGGTAATAATAAGATAATTTAATTTTTGAAACTCACTGAGATATTGTATGCCGATAAATAAGGAAGTTAAAACAAATAATGCTACTGCAACTGTATAGAAAAATACAGCGTTCCTTATAAGCTTAACTCTGTAGGTTAAAGCTGAGAGCTGGCGGGAAATACTTTCAAGACGTATAGTCTCTTCGTATGAAAAATCTTTTTCGGCAGCTTTATTTACAAATCTTCTTTTCTCTTCATTCAGGATCCTAATCCTATTTACAACGAGTGAATATTTGTTATTCATACCAAGCAATAATAATCCGCAGGCGGAGATCATTATTCCCGGTGCAAGCATCAGTTGAATTACTTCAATAATGGAAAAGGATTCGGTCATAGTAGTAAAGATTAATTGACCTAAAATTAAAGTAAAATTTTATTATCTGCTTAATGCGATGAAATATATTTCGAGGAAGACTCGGAACTAATAAAAATATTCTGAGCAATAGTTTTAATAATTTCAGGAGGGAAAAGGAATTTTAAGATGCGTGATTTTACAGGCTTTAATTTAAAAACCGAAACCCGCAAACGAGTAATATTACGTAAGCATAGCCTATTCATAATATCTGTGTTTGCGGGTCTCTTAATATTTAAGTATAAGAAGTCTGTGGATTCATCTTCAATTATTTCCTCGGCTTCTTCACCTTTAATATCATTATAATCTTTTGAATCGGAAACTTTCCTCAGAAACCAGAAAGCAATTCCTTTAATTTCTGTATCACTAATCCAAATTAATTTTATCATGTAAATCCACTAAAGACTTAGCAAAATCTAATTAAGAAAAAGTTTGTTGTTTGTGATTTTATGTACATATGTGATTTGAAGGGGAGGGGAGAATCAAATCCCTGTTCTTTTAATAAATTCAACAATAACAGGGTCTTTTGATTTCAGCATTTCATCAGGTGTGCCTGTAAAATAAACTATACCATCATGGATCATTGCAACTTTATCTGCAACATTTTTAACACTCTGCATATCATGTGTAACTACAATCGAAGTTACATTTAATTTTTCGGAAAGTTCCTGAATTAATTTATCAATTGAATCAGACATAATCGGATCAAGACCAGTTGTTGGTTCATCATAAAGAATATAATCGGGGTTAGTAACTAAAGCTCTTGCTAAACCAACACGCTTCTTCATCCCGCCTGAAAGCTCTGCCGGTTTTAAATTATTTGCACCTGATAAAGCAACAATAGAAAGTTTTTCATCAACTACTTTGTGAATCCCTTCAGTGTGAGGTTTTGCTGATGATTCAATTAATGAAAGACCAACATTTTCTTCAACTGTCATGGAATCAAAAAGGGCAGCCCCCTGGAAAAGGAATCCGAATTTTTTTCTTAACTGGTAAAGTTCTTTTTCATTTAAATCACTTACCACTCTTCCTTCAACTTTTACATAACCTTCATCAGGTTGAAGAAGACCCACAATATGTTTTATAAGAACACTTTTGCCGCATCCGCTTCTTCCTATAATTACAATTGTTTCTCCTTTTTCAATGTTGAGATTTATTCCTTTAAGGACTTCTTTATTTCCGAATTTCTTATGAAGATTTTTAATCTCGATCATATCTATTCAAATTAATGATAGAGAAATTTACAAAAATTCCTGCCATTTAAGGAAAAAGCCGGGTGGGTAATCCAGGGCTGCTAATCCTTTAGAGAGAGAAAAATTCAATTTATGAGCCGAATACTAATCCGGATAGTGATTTGAGAATAAAGTATTTTAATTTCAAGAGAATTTCATTATTTGTGAGCTTTAAATCACCTAATCATTAGGAAAGAGATTTTCGTTAATATTTGGAAGTATTTTCAATGCGTTCTTGTAATAAAGCTTTTTTAAAACCTCATCAGGCAGGTTAAGTCCATACATTTTCCAGAAAGCGTGTCTTTTGCGGTAATAATCAAAGTATTCATCCTCAGTTTCAAGAACCCTGAAATAAACATGATATTCTTCAGGATTCCAGGAATCTTTACCAAATAAAACACGATCCTGGTATTTAATCATCCACTCCCTGGCAAATCCCGGCTGTCGTCCCAATTCAGCAAGTACAGCCCCAATTTCAGTAAAAACATTTGGCAATTCATCAAGAAGCTTTCCCAAAGTTGCAAGATCGTTTCCAAACCAACCAAGATGAGCATTAATGAAAATAGTATTAGAATGTTTTCTGAAAAGATTGTGCTGTTCATTTATTAGTTGTTCCCATGGAGGATATTTTTCAGGATCTCTCTTTCTTTCAGGTCTTTCCTTAAGTTCAAACCATCTTTCATTGTGCCTGTCCCACGGCTGCCAGAAAGGAGCGGGATCTGCTGTATGTATAAGAACGGGTATTCCAAGTTCAGCACATTTTTCCCAAACAGGATCAATTCTTTGATCATCAACAGGTACCCTGTTGCCGCTGCTGTCTTTCAAGTCCATACCAAGATTTTTATAAATCTTTAAACCTTGTGCACCTTGTTTAACATCTTCTTCCAATTGTTTAACAGTTCTTTCTGCCCAATCAGGATCATTAATATTATTGAAATCAACATTAGTAAAAATCACAAATCTTCCCGGGAAATTTTCTTCAGCAGTTTTAATAGAGTTGTACATATACTCACTTTCCTGGAGACCGAATTTTCCATCTGGTAATCTTACAAAGCCTCTGCCGCTAAGGTTAACCATAACTGCCATATTCATCTTATCCATATCATTTATAAGTTTCCGAAGATTTTCTTTGGACATATCCCATTGATGGCTGTGTACATCTACAAAAGGATATTTTGCTTTGTTTACAATATGTTCCGGCACCACAAGAGTAGATTTTGGATCGTATTCTTCAACCTGAAGAACAGAATCCACCTGTACAGTTGATTTCGGTTCATATTCTTCAACCTGAAGAATAGAATCCACCTGTACAAATGTTAGAGAAATGAAGAGGAAAAAGAGAAAGATTTGTTTCATTTATCAAGTAACCTTCTGTGATAGTTTATTTGTCCGAGATGATAATTAAGATGAGCAGCAAGGTGAATTAATAAAAATTCTACTGTAACTGTACTATTATTAAATTCCTTAGGATAACTTTTTGAGAGCATTTCTTCCGGAAGAGATTCAATAGTTTTATTGATGATTGTTATAGTTTCATCTGTAGAGTTTAATAATTCTTTTCTGGGAATATTCTTATTTTTGAATTCACTCTCCCTGTCTCTTACATAGCCACTTTTTCCTAATACCGTCCCGATAAAATGTTTTAAATTCCCATTAATATGCAAGCATAAATTTCCGCCGGAGTTAAGAATATTTTTAGAAATTACCCAAAGATTTGATTCGTTTGAATAGGATTCTATTTCAGTTTTAAGTTTGGTTAAATCTCTTGTAAAAATTTCTTTGAGGTTTTCTTTAAGCATATTTTTTATATTTGAAGAAATATGGCGGGTAATATAAGGATTTATGTTTTTAATTTACACCAAATAAAAAACCGCCCCGCCAAAGGCGGGACGGTTTATAAAGGTAATTGAAAGGTAACTTTAAGTCATTATCAGAACAAACAATGAAAGCAGCAATAGGGTGGCATATATTTCTTTCAGCCTTGTCAATAATCTTCTGCTTATCCTGTACATAAGTGCCTCCTTTCTGACCATAGCTACCATTTACAAATTTAGCCATAGACACCTTAATGTAAATGTAATAATTAGGAGGGTACTTTTGCTGTGACCGTACTTATAATGGACTAAAATTGTAAATCATTTCAATCTGGCGTAAAATATCAGCATCTATAAACTTGTAATCCTTTATGTAAAATTTCCGTAATGTGCCCTCAAGCATAAATCTGGTTTTTTCAAGAACTTTTTTTGAAGGAGAATTATTTTTAAAAACAGTTGCTTCAATTCTTATAAGTAAAATCCGTAAAGCCAATTAAACAGATTTTTTTAACAACACCGGTCATTATTCCTTTATTCCAAAAAGGTTTTCCGAGCCAGTATCCTATTTCATCTTTATGTGAATGAAATCCATATTTGCTGTGAAAACCAATACCACCGATAAGTTCATCGTTTTTATTTTTTATCGCCCAGTTTTTTAATACTCCTGTTGCCTGTTTAAAGACTCAACAAAGCTTATCCAAACATCTGCATCTTTTTTTGTATATGGGAAAGGAATTTTGAGGGTATTGTTATAAATATCTTTATCGTTGATGTATTTAAGTAAAGATGGCTTATCTTCTTTTGTAAATTTGATTAAGATAAATATGGGGATTAACTACAATCTGCATTTCATTTCAGTAGATTATTTGGCTCGTTGAATTTATTTAGTAATAAACAAAAATTAAAGGAGCGATCAGAATTGATCACTCCTTAGAAAATTTATTTAGTTGTAACAGTACTTGTTGTATCCATAGGTGGCTTTTCTGCAGATCTATGAAGATGAACCATTTCCCATTCCCCGTTTTGGTTTTTAAAGATAGCGGTGAATATAGCATTGATGTTAGCAGGATTACCATCAAAAGTTAAAGAAGTATTCTCATCAAATGTAGCCCAGGCTAAATCTCCGGATTCTGAAATCTCAATTTTCTTATTAGAGAGATTAATGGTGTGGTCTTTAATGTGCTGCGCAAAAAAACCTCTCATTTCATCAATACTCCATTTAGTTCCCAAATGAGAGTAGTGTGTCCAATCATCTGAAACATACTTAGATAAAGTCTCCCAATCCTGTTGTTCAACAGCAGAATTGAAAGCTGTAATAACAGAATCAATTTTGGTTTTTTCAGCTTCAACATCTACTTTTTTTCTTTCTCCGCATCCAATAAGGATTAGAATTAAAACAACCATAATAGCTGGTAAGTAGGATTTGTATGACATAATGCAACCTCCTTTA
>JAUSIA010000334.1 GCA_030648225.1 Ignavibacteria bacterium
TTCAAAATTCAATCCCCGGTTACCGTGAAGAAATTCATTCTCAGGAATTTGGTAAAAATGTCCATAAGCAAAATTAATCGTGCTGAATGTTCCTACCCTGTAAGCGAGTGCAGTTCTTGGTGCAAGATTTGTTTTATCAATAATATTTACCTTTTCAACACGTAAACCAATTCTTGCTGCAAAATCATTAGTTATAAAAATATCTGTCTCTGCATATCCTGCGTAATAAGTATTATTAAGATTCCTGTTAAACTCATTGAATGATTCATCAATCTTTATATTATGCACTTCCCCGCCAAAAGTGATGAAGGAGTTTCCAAATAAACCTTTACTGATTGTCATTTTTGATTGTGTGCGCTGTTCATCAGTATCAATTAAATCTCCGGCAAGGTTCAAATCATTTATATCTTTGGAATAAGATACGCCGGTAAAGAAAGTCCAATCCTCACCAAAGATTTCATCAAAACTTGTATTCAGGTAAAAGTTATTATCTTCAAGTTGAAAAGGATCTTTAACATCTGGGTTATCGAGATTATCAACATTTAAAGAAAGATCACCGGAAGAATAAGAAGAGAAAAGTTTGAGAATTCCAGTTTGCGATGTTTTCTGCCTGAAGACTATGTTACCCTCAATTCCACGTGGTGCTCTTATCCAGTCCGTCCTCTGCTTTTGAATTTCAAAGTAAGGTTTAAGATCATAATAAGATATCTCACCGGACAATGAGGTATTTTCCCATCTTTGAGTATGAGCTCCACCAATACCAACCGCCATAAGATTAATTGAGCTTCTTGTATCGGAAGCTAAATCCTGACTTTTAAGAATTAAAGCTGATGATAACGCCTGTCCATATTGCGCAGAATATCCGCCTGTGCTGAAGATAGTTCCTTTAAATATAAAAGGTGAGAATCTTCCTCTTGATGGTAAATCGGGAACACTTGAGTAATAAGGATTCTGTACAATCATTCCATCAATCATTGTTTTAGATTCTGCAGCAGAACCGCCTCTTACAAACAAACCCTCAGTCTCACCAATAGTCTGAGTTCCGGGAAGAGTCTGCAAGACTCCGTAAACATCTGCTTCAGCTCCTGCAGTTGTTACAATATCAAGAGGTCTGAGTATAACAGATTTCTTTTCGTCGCTTGCTTCAAAAGAACCGGCAGAGATAACAACCTGATCGAGTTCACTCGCTTCTTCTTCTAAAACAAAATCAACAACAATATTTTCACCATTTAAAGTAATGCTCTTCTCTTCAGATTTAAAACCGATATAGCTTACAACAAGAATCTGTTCTCCGGTTTCAATAGTTGTAAAAGAATAATTTCCCTTTTCATCTGTTGAAGTACCATCGTAAGTGTCTTTGAGAAAAACGTTGGCTGAGAAGAGAGGTTCTCCGTTTTGAGAAGTGACCTTGCCTGATATTGTTGTTTGTGAAAAAGAAATATTAGCGAAGCAAAAAAGAAAAAGTATAAGTGATCTCATTAAACACCAGATTTTTTATTGCACAAGTTAAATTAAGAGTAACAGGATTTAAATTGAAATTCGGTGAGATGTGGAAATTTGTAGGTAAGAATAAATACAAGTGAGGCTCACCTTAGCTTTGCTTTATTATGTGTAGAGGTGAGCCTCACTTGTTATTCCTATTTTAATTGCTTCTACATTCCTTGTAGCCCATGCTTCTTAAACAGCTCCGCATATTTTTTAAATACAGAAACTTTTATCTTCTCAAGCTCTTCAACAAACTCAATAAGAGTTAAGTCGCCGCCATATCTAAAATAATAATCAGTTAAAAGATGAATATATTTTTCAGTAAGCCTGGAAATCTTATCAAATGACGCATCTGTATTTTTACCGAGAGTATCGTAGTTTTTCGCTTCATCAGGTCTTATCAAATCTTCTTCTCTCAGAGTAGAATAATCATCAACTTTATTCTCAAGCTCCCGGTGTACTGCCCAGTTTGCTGCAAGCTGGAAAAGATTTTCAATCACTTTATTTAGTTCTCTCTCTCTTTCATTCCTGAAGCTTTCAAATTTTTTTCTGTCCCTTTCAAGGGAGATAGTATCAATATCAAACTTCTTCAATAGTGCTGTAATATCTGTTCTCTTCCCCGTTCCGGAAATCATTTCCTTAAGTTTAAAAACTATTTTCTCGTTGAAAGCAATATCATAATCGCTCTTTATACCATTAACAATCAGAAGCTCCATTATTTCTTCTTTCATTTCAGGATAACGTCTCTCAAGGAATTCTTCTGTATAAGTAAAAGTATCGTCACATTCTTCGGGACTATTAATAAGACTTACAAGATATGACCTTAGCTTCAGCAGTATATAAAAAAGATCTGGTTTGTCTGGCATTTCAATATTTGTTAATTAGTTACTAATGCAGAAAAAATCGTAATCTTACTCTTAATCTTAATCCTTACTCGACTATAGACCGATTAAGAGTATGATTAACATTAAGATTACGACTAAATGCATAAAAAATATTATCGAACTTTATAAGTAATAATAAAGATTTATAAACTGTAATTCAGCAGATAAGGTGAGAAATAACAGGATATGATTTATTTCTCCACAATTATAAATTTGAAGTATGAATTTTTATCCCTTTGTATTCTTCAAAAGATATTCATTTTTTCTGATTGCTGCTTTATTAGTTTATTCCTGTGCTTCATCCGCTTCACTTTATTTTGAATCGGCTGATAAGAAATATATTTCGGGAGATTATTCAGGAGCTATACGGGATCTTACCAGGGTAATTGAACTCGAGCCTCAGAATTTCATTGCTTTCTTTAAAAGAGGGAAAGCTTACAGCAGAATTGAAAAGCATGAACTGGCAATTAAGGATTATAATAAAGCTATTGATCTTAATGCTGCTCTTGCACAAGCTTACTTAAACAGGGGTATTGAATACATTAATATTGAAAATTATAAAAATGCACTGGACGATTTTAACAAAGCAATAGAACTTAAACCTCAAACAGACCTTGCATATTTCAGCAGGGGTTATGTTTGGAGTATTCTTAGTAATACTGATAATGCTCTTAAAGATTATACAAAAGCCATAGAACTTAACCCGGTTTACGTGCAGGCTTATGTGAACAGGGGAAATCTGAAAAGCTATTTAAATGATTTTAATGGGGCAATAGAAGATTACACAAAAGCAATTGAGATAAATCCAAATGAAGCCAATGCTTTTATAAGTCGTGCTGGAGACAGGGCAATTACAGGAAATATAAATGGTGCTATTGAGGATCTTACCGAAGCAATAGAAATTCATCCTTC
>JAUSIA010000346.1 GCA_030648225.1 Ignavibacteria bacterium
AAGCTGGACAACAGCAACAGAATTAAATAACTCAGGTTTTGAAATTGAGAGAAAACTGGAAAACACAAATTGGAACAAAGTTACATTTGTTAACGGTAATGGTACTACATCATCTGAGAAAAAATATTCTTACTTTGATGGAAATCTTACTCCCGGAAAATATTTATACAGATTAAAACAAATTGATTTTGATGGTTCATTTGAATATTCAAATATTGTGGAAGTTAATTTTGAAGCTCCATCTAAATTTGAACTTTCTCAGAATTATCCTAATCCGTTTAACCCAAGTACAACTATTTCATTCTCTTTACCAAAAGCAAGTCATGTATCTTTAAAAGTTTATAACGCTTTAGGCCAGGAAATAGCTGTTTTGGTAAATGGAATTAAGGAAGCCGGGAATCATAAGATTGATTTCAATCCATCTAATCTTAACAGTGGTATTTATTTCTATAAGCTGGAAGCTGGAAATATAACCCAGGTTAAAAAGATGACGCTTATTAAATAATTCTATATATCTTTTTTGTTGAACTTTAAGCCCGGAAATAAGAAGCCGGGCTTTTTTGTTTAGGATAGTACAAAATCCGACATTATTTTTTATTTAAAAATTGATTTACGTTTGTAAGAAATTTTTTTTAATGTTAAATTCGAAATACATTCATGTAAAACCCAAAATATTTATAAAGAGAGGAACTTATGAAAAAACTAATTATACCATTAATATTTTTCCTCCTGATTATTTTCAATCAGAATTTGTTTAGCCAACCTTCTCTTATTACAATTGCAGAGGCCAGGGAGGATTTAAATATGGATTTTATCCCCGATAGATTGGGAGACACGGTGCGAGTTAGAGGCGTTGTTATATCTCCTAATTATCAGACAAGTAATCGTTCGTATTATATATGGGATAATACAGCTGGTATTACAACATTTATAAGCGGACTAGGCAGTCCTACTTTAGCTTTAGGCGATGAGGTAGAAATTGTTGGCTTTATTGACCATTTTAACGGGCTTACAGAAATCTCACCTCTTACTGATACGGACATTGTAGTGCTTAGCACGGGCAACCCAATTCCTGATCCTCAAGTTTTAACTCTTGAACAATATTTAAATAACGCTGAAGCATACGAAAGTGAATTAATCGGGTTTGTGAATCTGACAAAAGTAAGTGGAACTTGGCCCGGTGCAGGCAGTAGTGCTACTCTAAAAGTTTCCGATGGCATTGACTCAGTTGATCTCAGGATAGATTCGGATACAGATATTGATGGGCAACCAGAACCAGCATGGCCGCAGGATATAATTGGTCTCGGTGGTCAATTTGATAACAGCGCTCCATACGATGGAGGCTATCAAATCTTACCAAGATATTATGCCACTGATTTTCTGCCGCCCGGAACAATACCTGTAGAACTAATCTCATTTACTGCAACTGTTAATCCTTTTGGGGAGGCTGTTTTAAATTGGGTTACTGCAACTGAAATTAATAACAGAGGTTTCGAGATTGAGAGAAAATCACTTAATGGTCGATTTGCTATAATAGGATTTATTGAAGGTTATGGAACAACCTCTGAAGAAAAAACATATTCTTATGTTGATCAGAGTGTAAACCCGGGTATATATGTCTATAGGCTAAAACAAATAGACTTCAATGGTCAATTTGAATATTCAGAAGCAATTGAACTTGAAATTTCACCACCATTAATTTTTGACCTTGAACAAAATTATCCGAATCCATTTAACCCAAGCACTAAAATTTCATATTCAGTACCAAAGTCAGGTTACGTCTCACTAAAAGTTTATAATGCATTAGGTCAGGAAGTAGCTGCTTTGGTAAATGGAATTAAGGAGGCTGGTAATCATAAAATTGATTTCAATGCATCTAATCTTAACAGTGGTATTTATTTCTATAAGCTGGAAGCTGGAGATTTTACTCAGGTAAAAAAGATGACGCTTATCAAGTAAAGTTGGTTAAGTTAACAAACCCAATTCCTTTAATGAATTGGGTTTGTCTCTGATAATTTGTTTTAACGCCCCGATTAATTCGGGGCTTTTTTGTGCTATAGAATAATTGTGTGATAATTGTTAATCCCATAATTGAATGGATTGTAATATTATTTCAATGTATTTATCTTTTTATATTAAAAATATTTAGAACTGGTAAAAATGTTATGGTTGGATTTGTTAATTCAAGAAAGGAAACCAGAGGTTTGGGGGACGAGGTTTTCAGAGCAAAACAAAAAAGATATAAAATATTTATGGGTGTTTTGGGACTTATTGGTTTCGCTCTTTTAAACTTTGTTCTCTATATGATGACTAAAGTTAATTTCTAACTCTACTTCCTCTCAGTTCTGTTGATACCATTTAAAAATAGGTTTATATTTCTGCCTCAATAACTATGAGTTTAATGAAAAAGAATAAAGTCTATATTGAAACTTATGGCTGCCAGATGAATCTTGCCGATACAGAGATTGTTCTCGGCATATTGCAGAATTATGGTTACGACGTTACTAAAGATTTAAATAATGCTGATGTAGTTTTGTTAAACACTTGCAGCATTAGAGAAAATGCCGAGCAAAGAATTTATGGCAGATTAGGAAATATAAAAACCTTAAAGAGAAGTAATCCAAATCTTGTAATCGGGATTCTTGGCTGTATGGCTGAAAGGCTGCGTAAAGATCTTATTGATGATAAGAAAATGATTGATGTTGTTGTTGGACCAGATGAATACAGGAGACTTCCCGAACTTATTGATACGGCTTTTGGTGGAGAAAAAGGGATTGGTGTCAGGTTATCCAAAACTGAAACTTATGATGATATTGTTCCGTACCGTGAAGATGGATTAATGGCATGGTTATCTGTAATGAGAGGCTGTGATAAGTTCTGTACTTTCTGTGTTGTTCCTTTTACAAGAGGAAGAGAAAGAAGCAGATCTCTTCAATCAATTGTGGAAGAAATTGAACAGCTCTCGCTCAGAGGATTTAAAGAAGTTACACTCTTAGGGCAAAATGTTAATTCATACTTAGATGAGAAGAATGATTTTGCCGATCTTCTTGCTGCTTGTGCCGAAGTTGACAGATCAATAAGAATAAGATTTACAACATCTCATCCTCAGGATTTATCCGACAAGCTTCTCTATACAATTGCAGCACATCCTAACATTTGCAATTATATTCATCTGCCTGTTCAGTCTGGCTCCAACAGGATATTAAAATTAATGAACAGGACATACACAATTGAGCATTATCTTAATCTCGTTGATAAAGCAAGAAAAATAATTCCCGGTGTAAGTTTCTCAACAGATATCATTGCTGGTTTTCCAACAGAGACTTATGAAGATCAGGTTATGACTTTGGA
>JAUSIA010000352.1 GCA_030648225.1 Ignavibacteria bacterium
TAAAAAAAGTTTCCTTGTAACCGGGTATTGAATTTTTACATTCGCACGGCTAAGATCCTGGTACACATCTGTTGATGTTCCTATCTCATACCTGAAATCCCCGGCACGGCCTACTAAACTTATTACTGTAGCAGTACCAACCTGACGTAACTGCACACTTTTAATGGCATCACCAAATTGTTCATTTAAAAAACCTCCCACCAAAGAACCTGCAAGACTTGCTGCAACAGAAGCAATTTGGTTTCCTTTTTGTTGATCATCATTCTTATAAAACTCATCCCGCAAAATAAACATTACAGCATCGGATGCATCATAGATGGGTGAAGGAGTATTATCAGCAATACTCTGTGCACCATAATAAACTTTTAAGTTATCTTCGTCACTCACTAATCTTTTTGAGAGATCTTTGAGAGGTCCTTTAATAAAAAGCCTAACTTCAACCGGAACCTCCTCGCCGGCATCTGCCCCTTCGGCAGGATAATAATAACTTCTGTAGGTTGCAACAATATCCAGGTTAGGGTTTGAAAGTTCACCACTTAAAAATTCTATTGATCCTTCTGCATCAAGAGTTTTTAAAAATTGAAGGGTAGAACCTTCAAGTAGTTTCAATTTCCCTTGTGTTTCGATCCTGGAGCCGGATTTTTCCACTCTAATACTCCCATCCAGAATAGCCACTAGATTCTGGTTAAATTCTTTCGAAAGGACGTATGTAATAGTAGCTTCATCTTCTATTGTCACTTTAATATCATAATCCAAAATGCTTGTTTTAGTTTTAGACATTTCTGCATCTTCGCCGCCTTTTTCAGATATATCAACAAGTCGCTCAAAATCCATCTCTTTGCCCTCTTCACCAGGAGAAATAGTATCCTCAGCAAATTTATAAATATAATTTTCTGATCCGGTCTGGTAAGCTGACTGAGTCTGCGGGAATGTAAGCTCTGCTGCCTTTACTAAAACCGGTGCCTGAATAAAGATCCTGTTATCCTCAAGCTCTATCTCAACTTTTCCTTCCGTACCAATAACAAGTTCCCCATAAACTGAAGGGCTTGCAGACTTTGAAGCTTCACTTAAGACTTTTAATTCGCCATTGAATGAGAACCTGGATGAAGTAATATTAAAATTATCGAGTGTTGCAGTACCACTGCCAAACATTTTCCCGCCATTCTCTGTTCCCTGCACATTTGCAATAACTAAGCTGTCTAATGTTAAATCATCTCCATCAATATTCACAAGCAAAGACGCATTATATTCAAGATTATTTGCTTCAAGGAAAAACGCAGCATCATTTACTTTCAGATAACCTTCTGTTATTAAGGATGATGGCGTGCCGGTTATTTTTAAATCAGATGTAAACTCACCTCTCAGCTTGTTGAATGCCGGAAGGATATCTCCAAAAGCACCAAGATTAAACCCATCAGAGTGGAGAGTAATATTCATCGGTTTAGTTTCCATGTAATTCTCTTCAGCACCAGTAAAGGAAAGATCAATTGGTACATTGCCTTTCATAGTTAGTGCAGTATCATTCTTATTTAATGTTGAATCAAGAAAAGCAAGATTTATATCAAGATTTTTATTATTGTATTTAAAGGTGCTTTCCAACTCTCCAAATGTTTTATTCCCATAGGCAATACTGTCAATTAAAAGTTCTGCATTAATTATTGGTGAATTAAAACTGCCGGTTATACCTGCATCAAGGTTTATGCTTGCCTCAACACTATTTTCCGGTTTGATATTCATAAGATTAACATTAAGATCCCGTCCACTCCAGTTATATAAATTTATATCAAGATTCTGATTACCGGTTTGTGAAAGATATCCTTTAATATTTAATTCAGAATTATTATGGACAAGCTTGAACTGATTAATATCCAGTTGATCTCCGTTATAAGTTAAATGCAAATCATTCCTGTTCTCTATTATATAATTGCCATATACAAATTTTAAAGAATCAATTGATACATCTAAATTATTATTGCTCAGATCAATTTCCGTTATAAGCTTTGCAGAAAATGGTTGAGGATTTACATTAAGATTTATATTTGCAACATCGTTTTCCAAATTTAAATTAAGTGATAAATTATATATGTGGCTCCCTGCAAATATCCTTTCAGCAGTAGTATTCAGATCAAGAATTAAATCCGATGTGGAAACTGCATTAAAACTATTCTGAACTTCAAGATCGAGTTCCATATTAGAAATAAAATAGGCTTCTGAATCATTGTAGACCTTAAAATACTTCAGCTCATTCTCAAAAGTGAAAAGCACACTATCGTTTGCATTACTTTCAAATCTCCCACCCATTTCAGCATCAATCTCAAGATCATAACTGCCTATAAAAGCAGAAACTAAACTGAAATCTTTCAGATCAATTAAATAATTAAAATTTACATGCTCATCAAGCTGGGTAAATAATGGTTTATCTATTTTCAATCCGGCTTTAGTTTCTGCTTCATCTTCCTTAATCATATCAGGAAGAATATTATTTAACTTTTCATTGAAGGCGGAATAAAGCAGACTCATTTCACTGACAATCAAATCAATAGCCTGATCAACTTTATAATTTCCTATAAAAGTTACATCAGCAAGATCTGAAATAATATTAATTACTCTATCCTCTCCGGGAACACTGCGCAAATCAACAATTAATCTTGTTGTATCGATTTCTACATTACCAAAATTTGAATTATGCAAAGTCGCTGTTAAAAACAGATCAAGGCTATCCTGGCTGAATCCATCACCTTCTCCATCTAAAGTTAAATTAATATTGCTTTCAAGAGTTGTATCCTGAACAAATTCTGCAAGATTAAAATTCCTGACATCGCCTTCAACCTGGTAAGTTGGTTCTTCAGGTTTAAAATCACAATTGCCATTTAAATCTGCAATCGTTTCATTTGAAACAAGATGGAATTCATATTTAATGAATTTATTGTCTGCATCTGCTGTTAATCTTAATGTATCAATTCCATTTCCATTTATAGATGAACCATTGGCAAACAATCTTACAGAACCATCAAAGGTTTCCGGGGAAACTCCTTTGCCATTTATTTCAGCAGAAATATTCAGGGAAGATTTAACACCGGCAAAAGGTTCTATATCAACTTCGTCTGTATTGAGAGTAATTTCATACTGAATTGGTTCATTTTTAAGATTGAGATTAATTAAACCCGAAACGCTTCCTTTATTAGTTAAAATATTTATATCGGATTTAAAATCTAAAGGATCCCCATTATACGTTAATGTTTCAAACTTTATTACTCCGAGTTCCGGATAAACAGGAACCTCCATTCCGGTGAGTAAATTTTTTATATCATATTGATCAATATAAGAACCGCTTAAATCGGCAGAGATAAATAAATTTTCGTTAAGCAGGTTTTTAATTTCGGCTGTCCCTTCAACCTTTGAATTTTCAAGTGATACTCTCAGGTCGTTTAAATTCAGCTGCTTAGTTGATCCGGAAGCAATCACACCAAATTCAATTTTCCCTTTAAGCATATTTATTGATGGTGCAAAAACTCTGATATCATCAAATGAAAATTGATTTGAACCAGCCTGTAAATTCAGATTTGCATTTTCAGGTTTAATCCCACGTGTATCGAAAATATTTATATTCGCTGCTGAAGCATTTATCATTACTTCTGATCTGCCTGTTTTCAAAAACAGGTCCTTAGCAAGGATACCTTTTTCATTAATAAAAAATTCCCCTTCAAGTTCATTTACACTAAAACCATTAACGTTAGGTTTGAAAGAGAGGTGACCAAGAGACAGTTCATAAATGTTTTTATTTATATTGAGTTTTGCAGCACAATCAAGATTTAGATTTTTTATTCGAATGTCATTAAAATTAAAAGCATCGTAATTAGAAGAACTATTTATGCTGTAATCTTTAAATGATAAATTCACATTCTCAAACTGAAGGTTTGCAATATGTATAACAAAAGGAAATTCCGATTCTGTAGTATCTTCCTCTGAAGGAGGGAACAACTTTGTTAAATTCAATTCTCCCGATTCATCGGAAGAAAGATTAATGGAAGCATTTTTAATTTCAAAATGTCTTATGTGGATCTTTTTCAATAAAAGCTGAAGCGGACTTGTCATAACCCCAATTGTCTCAGCTTTAAGCAGAGTATCTTCTTCCATGCTGACAACAGTATTGCGAAGGATAAGAGATGTAAAAATTGTTCCCTCAATCTCTTCTATATATAATTTACCATTTAGAGCACTGTTAGCTTCTTCAATTATGGTTTCCCTAAGAAATTCCCTGAAAGTTGATGTCTGGCTTATCCCTAAAAGAATTAAAAGAAGAAAAAGCAAAGCTATCCCGGTATAAAGAAAAGCATTTACAATTCTTTGCAGAAGAGTTCTTTTCTTCTTTTCTTTAACTTTATTTTTATTTTTTTCTTCTTTACTCAAAGCTAAAATATTTTATTTAGATTCCTTAATAATTATAAAAATTAGATGCAAGAAAACAAAAGCAAAAACTAATCAGGGTGAGTTTAATCAGAATACCTGGATAATATTATTTCAATTATTTTAGATGTTGACTGCTCATTAACAAACTGAATATTTTTAACTTCTCCGCCATTATCCAGTACAATATCACTGCCTATAATTTTATCCACAGACCAATCAGCTCCTTTAACCAGCACATCCGGGATCAGTTCCTTTATAAGCTCAAAAGGAGTGTCTTCATCAAAAATCACAACAAAATCAACAGGTTTAAGATTCGACAAAAGAAAAGCTCTTTCGGTTTGATTAATGAAAGGGCGCTTTTCCCCCTTAATTCTTTTTACAGATGAATCACTGTTAAGACCAACAATAAGAATATCTCCCAACTCTTTAGCTTTTAGAAGATAATCAACATGCCCGGCGTGAATTAAATCAAACACGCCATTTGTGAAAACAACTTTTTTATTTTCATCATTAAATTTCTTTCTTAAAGATTTCATTTGTTCTTTTGAAAGAACATTGCTCATCTGTTTTCTCTTTCAACAGTTTCAAAAAGTTTAGCAGCTTCTATCGGCATAATACCAACCTCTTCACATACAATGCCTGCAGCATAATTTGCAAGATATGACGCTTCAAGAATATTTCCGCCTGCAGCAAGAGCCATTGTTAAGGTTGCAATTACAGTATCACCGGCGCCTGAAACATCGGCAGCTTTTCTTGCTTTAGTTGGCATTCGTTTTTCCTCTTTACCTTTTTCAAAAACTGCAATACCTTCAGCACCGAGTGTAAGTAAAATATTTTTTGCTTTTAATCTTTCAAGAATAACCTGCCCAGCTTTTATAACATCTGTATCAGTTTTTATTTTCATTGCCAGAATATCTTCAGCTTCTTTCCTGTTTGGTTTGAATACCGTTACATTTTTGTATTCAAAAAAATTGTTGAACTTTGGATCAACTGTGATAAGAACATTTTTTTTATTTGCAAGACTGATTATTTTTTTGATCAACCCGGAAGTTAAAACTCCTTTATTATAATCCTGCAGAATTATTCCATCAAGATTTTTCATTTGAGACGAGAGATAATCAAAAAGCTTCTTTTCAGTTTTAGCTGAAATATCTTTCTTACTTTCTTTATCAATCCTTACAACATGCTGGCTTCCTGCAATAACCCTGGTTTTTGCTGTTGTAGGTCTTGAATCGTCAATTATAATTCCGTCAGATACCATTAAAGCTTCTGTAAGAAGTGACGTAAAGATTGTTCCATCGTTATCATATCCTATAACTCCGATTGGAACAGGTATTCCACCAAGCTTCAGAACATTAAGAGCAACATTTGCAGCTCCTCCAAAACGGAAGAATTCATTTTCAACTTCAATTACCGGAACAG
>JAUSIA010000353.1 GCA_030648225.1 Ignavibacteria bacterium
TTGTTCCACCAACAACAGATGCCTGATAAATTTCATCAAAATACCATTTGTTGTATGAAAGATTGTAAAGAGGTTTGAACTTCTCAGCAAGCTTATCAACATTAACTTTTTTATACTGATAAAACATGAATGCAAGACCAATTCCGGATAAAGCCATGATTAAGGAAATTATCATTGCAGGAATATGAGCACCATGCATTGCTTCGGTGTATTCTTTGGAATAGACAACTTCATGATGTGAATTTTGAACCGGATTAATTTCATTCATAAAATCATAGCGAGCATTTTTAGGAACAGAAATTTCAGGAGCTTTTACCCAGCTTGATAAAAAAGCACCTGCATCAGGGTTAAATGGATTTGGAGTGAACCAGATAAAGAATGATAATGCAGCAAGCACTACAAGTGGTACAATCATAAGTTTTGGCGATTCGTGTGCATGTTCATATTTATGCTGGTCAGACGGAGTTGAATGAAAAGTAAGTATTATTAATCTGAACATATAAAAAGCTGTAAGTAATGCAACAAGAAAACCAGCTATCGGAAATAACCAATGTCCTGTTAAAGAAGCAAAAGCAGTTGCACCGGCAAGTATTCCATCTTTACTTAAGAACCCTGATGTTAAAGGAATTCCTGAAAGAGCAAGTGCAGCAATTAAAAATGTATAATAAGTGTATGGAAGTTTCTTGCGAAGCCCTCCCATCTTTGTTATATCCTGCTCGTGGTGCATTGCATGAATTACTGAACCGGAACCCAGAAATAAACATGCTTTAAAGAATGCGTGTGTTATGAGATGCATAAAAGCAAAAACATAAGCTCCAACACCGAGAGCCATTATCATGTAACCAAGCTGGCTTATTGTTGAGTAAGCCAAAACTTTTTTAATATCATTCTGTGTTAATGCAATTGTTGCAGGAATAAAAGCAGACAAAGCTCCGATGAGAGCTATGATAAAGAGTGCATCTCCCGTTAACATTGTAAAGACTCGTGCAACAAGATAAACACCTGCTGCAACCATTGTAGCTGAATGTATTAAGGCACTAACCGGAGTTGGACCCTCCATTGCATCGGGCAGCCAAACATGAAGAGGGAATTGAGCAGACTTACCCACTGCACCGCAGAAGATTAAAAGCCCCGCAATTGTTAATCCTGCTTCTGTTCCAAATGGAAGAACACCGGAAGAAATCTGTGAGAAGATAGTATCAAACGAAAATGTATTGTAAGTAAAAAAGAGGATTAAAATTCCAAGGAACATTCCAACATCACCAACCCGGTTAACAATGAATGCTTTCTTGCCGGCATCTGAAGCAGATTTCTTTTCAAACCAAAATCCGATTAAAAGGTAAGATGAAAGTCCGACAAGCTCCCAGAAAATGTACATCATCAGGAAGTTGTGTGTAAAGACTATTCCTGTCATTGAGAAAGTAAATAATCCGAGATAAGTAAAATACCTGCTGTACCTGATATCTCCTTTCATATAAGCAACAGAATAAATATGAACAAGAAGGCTTATAAGTGTAACTGTAAAAATCATTATCACAGAAATATTGTCGAGAAGCATTCCTAATTGAATTGAAGTGGAACCTAAAGTAATCCAGGTAAATTCTGAAACGATTTCTGTATCAACAAAGTTTGTGAGTTTTGTAAATGCAAGAAAAGCAGAAAGAATAAATGCGGAAGCAACAGTTAATATCTCAAGGATATAAACATATTTAATTTTCTTCCCGAAGAAGATTGAGATTGCAAAACCGATCAAAGGCAGGAAGAGGATTACGACAGCTAACTTTATAAGTGATGATTCAGTCATAGTTTATTTTTTACATTAAAAATAGATTGTTCATAAATTCCAAGCATCAAAAAACAAATCCCAAATAAATTCCAAAAACAAAATTTCAATTTTTCAAACATTAAATCGTTTCAAGATTTCAATAATATAGCTGAAAATATCTTTTTTAATTCAGTTGCTTCCTGAAAAAGTCTTTTACCTTCTTTTTCATAAACCGTATCATTTGTTTCAACAATTAATCTCAACCAGTACACACTCTCTTTAGATTCTTTTCTGCAAATCTTAATTCTCATCTTATCCCGCCTTGGCGGGATTACTTAAAGCTTCATTCGCTTCAATATAATTCGCTCCAACTGATGAAGAAGCATCCAGTAATTGCTTCAAATATTCCATATTAGTAAGAGATTTTTTAATACTTTTTACAAAATCACAAGTTTGCTTTGCGAACTGATATGTTCTTTCTTCTAAATCATACTTGTTATTTTGTTCATCACTCATTTTCTATTTGAAAATTGGTATTTGGATCTTATTTGTTATTTGTCTTTTGTTATTTGTTTATTCTTTGAGTTTATCAATTTCATCAACATTAACTGTTGCAAAGGTTTTATAAATATTTAGAACGATAGCCAATGCAACTGCTGCTTCGGCGGCGGCAAGAATAATTACAAATAAAGCCATTAGCTGCCCGTTATAACCAAAGTTCCCGTAACGGGAAAATGCAACAAAGTTTATATTTGCAGCATTAAGAATTAATTCAATTCCCATTAAAACCATAACTGCATTTTTTCTTGTTACAATTCCGAAAATTCCCAAACAAAAAAGAAGTGAACTGACAACAAGAAAATGATCTAAGCCAACGTTAAGCATTATTCCTCCTTGCCATTGATGCTGCACCAATAAGAGCAACTAATAAAAGAACTCCGAGCAGTTCAAAAACAATAACATATTCCTGCATCAACAAATTGCCAAGGCTATATGCAGTTGTAGCTGGAATTTCAGTCTCAAATGTTTTCCAGTTTGTGTTAAGCAGAGATGCAGTTAATATTCCTGCAAACAATCCGACAGCAATTGCGGCGGGTAGAATTTGGAATGTGCCAGATTTTATCTGAACACTTGTAATTTTATTTGTAAGCATCACACCAAAGAGAAGAAGTATAAGTATTCCACCTACATAAACGACAAGCTGAACAATTGCGATGAAATCCGCAGCAAGAAGTATGTATAATCCCACAACACCAAAGAAAGTAAATAAAAGGAAAAAAGCTGAGTAAACAATATTCCGGATTGTAACAACAAAGAATGCAGATACTAATGTAATTGCTGCGAACAAATAAAACATAAAATCGTAGATGTTCATATCAGTTTTCTTTCGGAGTTTGTTGTTGATCTCCTCCAGCTTTCTTTTCTGATGCTAACTTTGCAGCTTCAACTTTCTTTACTGCTTTTTCTGCTTCCATCTTTGCAAAGTTCTTTTTCTTCTGCTCAATTTCTTCCGGGGTTAAAGTTATATAGCTGTATATAAAATCATTCCTGTTGTATTCAGAGAATTCAAAAACATCCG
>JAUSIA010000359.1 GCA_030648225.1 Ignavibacteria bacterium
ACCAAAACAATCTTGCTGTTCAGACTCTTGATTTGATGGAACAAAAAATCCCCAGGAATATAAGACCAATGCCTTTCGGATTACTTTATGAAATTTCCAATCTTTATTATAGTGCCGGGGCTACCGATAGATATAGAGAGATCGCGAAGGAATTAGAACAGATTGCTCTTGATGCTATAGAGCAGAATCCTCAGGATATTCAGTCGTACTATAATCCATACAGGGTACTTATTGATATTTATGATAATACCAAAGATTATGAAAATGCTTATAAACTCTGGCAGAAACTTGAAGTTATGTATCCTAATGATCAAAGTGTAAAAGCAAATGTTGAAAAGTATAGAAAGCTAATTCAAAAAGATGATGTTGTTAAGGATACCGGTATAGTTAATTGATTATAGAAATAAAACAGGGAATCTAAATTTTAAGCGGTGTCAAAGCCGCTTATTTTTTTAATAAGAGAAATGAAAATTCTTATCCTTGCTCTCTCAGGTACTGGCGATGCATTAATGTTCACGCCCGCATTAAGTCTTCTTAAAAGAGAAATGCCTGATGCAACTATTGATGCACTCGTTATGATCAATAGTGTAAAGGAGATGTACGAAAAAAATAGAAACATCAGCAAGGTTATTTATTCTGATTTCCTTAAAGAAGGATTTTTCGCCTCATTAAAATTTATCTCATCTCTCCGGAACAAATATAATCTCTCAATAAATGTTTATCCTTCCAACAGGAAAGAATACAATATTATTAATTATCTGATTGGTGCAAAAAAAAAGGCAGGAGTAATTTATTTAAGAAGAGATAACCAGAACCTTGGATTTTTAAACAACATCAGAGTTCCGGAGAATGATACTGTACACAATGTTCGGACAAACATTAAGCTTATAGAAAAAATTCTTAATAAATCTTTTAGCGAAGAACCTTCCCTTGAATTTCCTCTTACAGAACAGGATGAATCTTTTGCAAAAAATTATTTCAGGCAGATTAATATTTCTGAAAATGATTTTGTTGTTGGCTTTCATCCAGGTTGCGCAACATTAAAAAATCATATTAAAAGAAGATGGGAGCCTGAGAAGTTTGCCGGACTTGCAAAACTTCTTATTGAAAAAGAAAAAGCTAAAGTCTTAATCTTTGGAGGCCCTGAAGAAGATGAACTTAAAGAAAATATCTCTGTACAGGTTAACTCATCGGATGTTTATGTAGTTAAAACAAACAGTTTAACATCTTCAGCGGCAGTTATGAAAAGATGTAATATTTTTGTTACGAATGATTCAAGCCTGATGCATATTGCTTCTGCTTTAGGATTAAAAGTTGTGGCAATTATCGGTCCTACAAACAGATTTTATATTCATCCCTGGAAAACAGATTACAGTATTGTTTCACTAAATCTTTCTTGTTCACCTTGTTTTTTTTATTCTCCAAAACCTCTTAAATGTTATAGGGATGATGTTCTTTTCAAATGTATTAAGGAGATAAATGTGGAAATGGTTTACGATGCTGTTAAAAATATGATGGAGTGACTAAGCAAAATCTCAGTAGCAATTAAACAATTAAACAATTCTCAATAAACTCAACTATCTCTTCGATATCATCAAAGAAGGAGAGCCTGTTTATATCTCTTCCTTCTCTCTTAAGCTGCTCATTAATTATTTTCCCAATTTCTAACCACATAGTTGAGTAACAGGCAACAGGTTTTGTCTGTATAAGACTTTTATTAAGATATTCCCAAACCGCAGCTAATTCCAGCAAGGTTCCGGTTCCTCCCTGAAGGACAATATATGCATCACTAAGTTCAATTAATTTTGTCACTCTTTCAAAAAGAGAATCGCATGAAATTATTTTATCAAGATAAATGTTTGGTTTACTTTTTACATAACTAAGTGTAACTCCGGTTGCAATACCTCCATTTTCGTGAACACCTTTTGAAACAGCTTCCATTATTCCTTTGTAGCCGCCGGTGTTTATATCAAATCCTTTTTGAGCCAACAAGCTGCCAAGTTTATAAGCAGTATTATATTCTGTTTCTCCATCTTTCGGAAAAGCACTGCCAAATACCGTAACTCTTTTTTTCATAAATTTCTTTAAAGTTTTAATAAAAATAAAAAACTAAATGTTTATTTAAACTAATAATTAATTATAGTAAAATATTTTAAGTTGTCTCTAACTTCGCCCGAATCTCTTCTTATAAAGGAGAGGACTTTTAAACACGGAGATTTCCCTCTCCTTAATAAGGAGAGGGACTAAAGGGCGAGGTAAAAAACTAATAAAAGGTTCCCGAATAAATGAACAAAAAAATTTTTGATGCTATTATTATTGGCGGTGGTATTGTAGGAACAGCTGCTGCTCTTTCTCTTCAGCAGAAGGGGATAAAATCTGTTTTAGTAATTGAAGCAGAAAAAAATATCGGTGCACACCAAACGGGACATAACAGCGGTGTTATTCATTCAGGTGTTTATTACAAACCGGGTTCATTAAAAGCAAAACTATGCTCAGAAGGAAGAGAACTGCTTTATAGGTTTTGTGAAGAACATAATATTTTGCATCAGAGATGCGGTAAAATAATTGTTGCAACGGAGAAAGATGAAATACCTGTTCTTAATGAAATAGAGAAAAGAGGTCTCGCTAATGGTCTAAAGGGAATAAAAAGACTAAGTAAAGAAGAGATAAAAGATTATGAGCCTTATGCTGCTGGTGAAGAAGGTTTATTTATTAATGAAACCGGTATAGTGGATTTTATTGGGGTTACAAATAAGTTCAGAGAATTAATAAAAGAGGATGGGGGAGAAGTTCTAACTTCATGCAAGTTTCTAAACATAACAAATTCTTCTAATCATTTAATTATAGAAACAACAAAAGGGGATTTTAATTGCAAACTTCTCATTAACTGCGGCGGACTTCAGTCAGACAGGATAGCGAAGAAGTGCGGATTAAATCCTGATGTTAAGATCATTCCTTTCAGAGGAGAATATTATGAATTAAAAAAGGGGAAAGAATATCTTGTTAATAATCTTATTTATCCTGTCCCTGATCCAAAGTTTCCATTTTTAGGAGTTCATTTTACAAGAATGGTAAAAGGCGGAATTGAAGCGGGACCAAATGCAGTGCTCGCATTTAGCAGAACCGGTTACACTTATAAAGATATTTCTTTACAGGATCTTTCAGAGATGTTCGGATATCCCGGATTCTGGAAAATGCTTAATCAACATTACGCAATGGGGATAAATGAATTCAGAAGGTCGCTAAATAAATCTCTTTTTGTTAAAGCATTACAGAAGTTAGTTCCATCAATAGAAGATGATGATATTGTACCAGGCGGTTCTGGTGTTCGTGCACAGGCTCTTGATAAAGATGGAAAATTAGTTGATGATTTCAGAATAATTGAAACTGAAAAACAGGTTCACGTACTCAATGCTCCATCACCGGCAGCAACTGCTTCGTTAAGTATTGGAAAATATATTGCTGAAATGGCTGCCAAGAAGTTTATTGGTTAGTTTATATTGGTCTTACTCGTAATCATAATCTTAATCCGGTCAAACGCTAATCAAGTACGAGTATGATTACGATTAAGATTACGAATTAAAAATCAAGCCTCACTCATAGAAAGTTTTATACCATCCATTCTTCAACCGCATCAGAAGTTTTAACTACATGCATTCCTGCATCAGCAAATTTTTTAAATGCTTTATCGGTTTCTTCTGTAAAATCTATTACACCGGGAATAACAACAGGAGATGTAACATCTTCAAGCAGATAAACTTTTTTTGCAAATGATTTGTCTTCCTGAAGAAGATCATCAATTGTCCATGCAACACAATGGCTCTTCGCTTGTCCTGCTATTAAAATTAAATCATACTTCATCAGCTTCTCGAGTAAAGGAGAATTCTTATCCGCAATTTTATTTCCATCAGCATCAGTTCTAATCTCAGGGCCAAAGACGGAATAATGTTCTGTTAAAGGATTTCTTCCTTTTATCTGAAAATCAGGCTGACTGTATCTTGCAATACTATGATAGAAAATTGCTTCTTCAACTGAAGGCACGAGAGCATGACCAATTCCCCCAAGCATTGCATGATATGGCCAGATTGTGAGATCATATTTACTTTTATCTTTCAGAGTCTTTGTATAGTGAATCAGATGCTGCTGAGCTTTCTCTTCATTGAAGCTAAGAAATTTTAATACATCCGGATTTATCTTCCACACTCCGTTTTTAATATCATCATAAGAAATAAGAGTATTTGGTTTAGGGTGCTCACCGTTATCATTTAATAAAAATAATGAATGAAAAATCTGTGCTGCCTGGTGTGTATCCATAGTTGGAATTATTTCAGTGATGATATCGAGATTGCGGTATATAAATTCACATAATCTTATATTATCATCTATCGCACCTCTTCCGGAGCGTCCACCGACAAATAGTTCAAACTCAGGGTTGCAGAAAGTATTCTGCACATCTACAAGTACAAGGGCAATTTTGAACTTATCATCAACAGCAGGAGTAAGCTTGTATTCATCTGCCCATTTCCTTGCATCCTCAGCAAGCTGCTGATAATTAACTTTCCAGATTTTGTCAACCTTATCAGCATCAAAGTGAGCTGGTATTCTTGGCTGTTTCCTGTTCATAACTACTTCTCCTGCTTATTAAAGAAGTTTCTATTAAATAGAATAAATAACACAAGCTTTTTAATCAAGCTAATAGCAAGGGAATTTTTTATTTACTTAAAGTAGCCACTTACTTTCATAAACCGTTAAAACGGTTCATTATTATTTTTTTTTCTTATTAACCCACGACTTAAGTCATGGGTTAATAAATAAAAGATCCGTATTCTTAACCGTTTCAATTAAACTTTTAAAATGATGGACCAACTTGAGTTATTTAATAACTATAAAAATATGATTTATCTCAAGAACCCTTTGCTTCTTAAAGCTTATCTTACTAAGAATTTTAAGTAATCAATAAGGAGAGAAAATTATGGCAAAGTGTGAAGTTTGTGGTAATGATTATAGTAAAGCATTCACCATTGAGATAAATAATGAAACACATACCTTCGACTGTTTCGAATGTGCAATTCATATGCTGGCACCGGAATGCGCCCACTGCGGCTGTAAAATAATCGGACATGGCGTTGAAGAGGATGGGAAAATATTCTGCTGTGAGCATTGTGCCAAAGAAATTGTTGCTATTGGCGTGAAAGGTATGGTTTAAACTTTAGAAATAGATTAATCATAACTTACAACTTTACAATCTATCTTAAAGAATTAATAATCTTTCCAAAAGTGCTGTGCCTGCATTTTCAGGATTCATTCAATCTTTATTAACTTAATACCTATCGTTTAAATCATTATTTAATTCTCAGCCAAACTTAATATACCCCTATGCTGAAACCCCAATTATTTTTCTCTCAAAGATGAAGAATAATATTTATGATAGAATGCTGATTTTAATTACACTTGTAATTTCTATCGGTACTTCAGTTATTGCTTTTAATGCTCTGTTAGGGGAACAGTTAGAAGTTATACTTTCCGGAAATCAAATCTTCGGACAAATACCTCTGCGTATTGATGCCCTCAGTGCATGGATGATACTTATCATTAACTTCACTTTTATTACCGGTGTATTATACGGCAGTGGTTATCTGAAACATTACCAGGATAAACAAAAGAATATACGGCTTCATCAACTGCTGATTGTAATTCTTCATCTGTCAATGATCCTTGTTTGCAGTGTTCAAAATTTAATTGCTTTTATTATCGTTTGGGAACTGATGACTGTTTCGTCTTTCCTGCTGGTTATTTTTGAATACTGGAATAAAGAAACAATAAGAGCCGGACTCAATTTTTTTATCCAATCTCATGTTGGAGTTGTATTTATTATCGTTTCATTTATCTGGGTTATTGTTCAAACCGGCTCAACAGATTTTAATGCCATTCAAACTTTTTCCGAACAACTGCCAAAAGCTATCGGTGTTACTCTTTTCGTTTTGCTCTTTATCGGGTTTGGTTTCAAAGCAGGATTTGTTCCGTTTCATACCTGGCTGCCTTATGCACACCCCGCAGCGCCATCGCATATATCAGGAATGATGTCGGGTGTAATTATCAAGCTTGGTATTTATGGAATTCTCCGCACTTTACTTTTAATAAAAAGCGATTATCTGGTAATCGGGGAAATTATTTTATTTGTTTCTATCATTTCCGGTTTGTACGGTGTTATGCTCGCAATAGTTCAGCATAATCTTAAAAAGCTTCTTGCGTATCACAGTATAGAAAATATTGGAATAATCGGAATTGGCATCGGCATCGGTGCAATCGGGCTTGGATTGAAAAATGATTTTCTTGCCATTGCAGGTTTTGCCGGCGGAATGCTTCACATTTTAAATCACTCGTTATTTAAGTCGCTTTTATTTTACAGCGCAGGGAGCGTTTATCAGCAAACGCATACGTTAAATATTGAACAGCTTGGCGGACTGATTAAAAGAATGCCGATAACAGCGGGTTTATTTTTATTAGCAGCACTGGCTATTTGCGGGCTTCCGCCTTTCAACGGCTTCGTTTCAGAGTTCCTTATTTATTCCGGCTTGTTCGCAAGTTTGAAATCTCAAAGTTTTGCTTTTTCACTTTATATTTTAACTGCAATTGTTTCGTTAGTAATTATAGGTGGACTTGCAA
>JAUSIA010000364.1 GCA_030648225.1 Ignavibacteria bacterium
TGAACTTCACCTGTATTAATTTTTAAGTTAATACCTTTTAAAATCTTCTTGCCATCAATACTGGCATGTAAATTTTTAATCTCTAACATTAATTATCCTTTTTATTCTGAAGTTGCTTTTAATTCTTGAATCTTACTTTAAAATTATTTTTTTGATTTTTGACTTTTGGATTGTTAACCCACGCTTCCTTCAAGACTAATACCTAAAAGTTTTGTTGCTTCAACTGCAAATTCCATAGGAAGTTCTTTAAAGACTTGTTTGCAATAACCATTTACAATTAATCCAATTGCATCTTCAGTAGAAATTCCTCTCTGGTTCAGGTAGAATATTTGATCTTCACCAATTTTGGATGTTGTTGCTTCATGCTCAATCTGAGCAGTTGGATTGTTTATCTCTAAATATGGAAATGTATGAGCACCGCACTTATCTCCTATTAAAAGAGAATCACATTGAGAGAAATTTCTTGAACCATCTGCTCTTTTCTGTATCTTAACTAAACCACGATAACTGTTATTGCTTTTTCCTGCAGATATACCTTTTGATATTATTGTGCTTTGTGTATTCTTTCCTATGTGAATCATCTTTGTTCCGGTATCAGCCTGCTGCCTGTTGTTTGTCATAGCAACAGAATAAAACTCGCCGACAGAATTATCTCCCTGTAAAATACAGCTTGGATATTTCCATGTAATTGCAGAACCGGTTTCAACCTGTGTCCATGATATTTTTGAATTAACTCCTCTGCAGGCTCCTCTTTTTGTCACGAAGTTATAAATACCGCCTTTTCCTTCCTTATCACCTGGATACCAGTTCTGGATTGTGGAATATTTTATTTGAGCATTATCAAGAGCAATTAATTCAACAACAGCAGCGTGAAGCTGATTTTCATCGCGCATCGGTGCAGTGCAGCCTTCAAGATAACTTACATAAGAACCTTCATCAGCTATAATAAGTGTTCTCTCAAATTGTCCGGTGTTTGCAGCATTAATTCTGAAATAAGTTGATAGTTCCATCGGGCAGCGGACACCTTTAGGTATGTAAACAAAAGAACCATCACTGAATACTGCTGAATTAAGAGATGCAAAAAAATTATCAGTATAAGGAACAACACTTCCTATATACTTCTTTACAAGATCGGAATGATTTTTAATTGCTTCACTCATTGAACAAAAAATAATTCCCATTTCTGCCAGAGTTTCTTTAAAAGTTGTTGCTACAGAAACGCTGTCAAAAACTGCATCAACAGCAACACCGGCAAGCCTCTTCTGTTCTTCTAATGAAATACCCAGTTTTTCAAAAGTGTTGATTAATTCCGGATCAACCTCTTTTGCTTCTTCAAGACTATTGAATTCTTTTTTCTTTTTTGGAGCTGAATAGTAAGAGATATTCTGGTAATCAATCGGATTGTATTTAACATTGGGCCAATGCGGTTCTTTCATTTTAAGCCAATGCTTGTATGCTTTTATTCTCCATTCAAGCATCCATTCGGGTTCACCTTTTATAGCAGAAAGCTGTTGAATTATCCCTTCGTTTAAGCCTTTTGGAAGGCTTTCAGATTCAATATCAGTTACAAAACCATACTTATATTCCTTATTGGCAATCTGTTCTATTGTTCCAATTTCAGTAGTGCTCATTATTTCTCCAATGTGCTCAAATTCTTTTATTTACTGATTCAAACCTATAGAATCTGTACAAAAAAGTCAAGATTAAAAATGGTGCGAATAAGTAAATTATATTGAATATTGTAAAAACCTTTAAATTGTTTTTCAGATATAATAAAGTTAATTTTGGCTTAATTATTCATTAAAATGGATGCGATAAGTAATTGGAAGATCAGGAAAAGCAGGATCAGAAAGTTTCAGAGGGTCAGAAAAGTGAACAAGAAGAGAAAGGCAGTGCACCATACAAAGGTAACCAGAGAAGAGGATTTTACAACAGGAACAGAAGATATTATTCATCCCGGCAATATCAATCGAAAAGAGAAAATTTAAAATTCAATAAAGTTTCAATTGTAATTCCTCTTGTAAACGAAGAAGAGTCTCTCAATCCTTTATCACATGAAATCAGGAAAGTATTAAAACCAATTGATGTTGGTTTTGAAGTTATTTTTGTTGATGATGGCAGCGATGATAATTCATTAAAAGCAATTAAAGAAATTTGCAGGACAGACAAAAGATTTAAGTATTTAAGCTTCAGAAAGAACTATGGTAAATCCGCAGCTCTTCAGGTAGGATTTAAACATGCAACTGGTGATGTTATAGTAACTATGGATGCTGATTTACAGGACGATCCTTCTGAAATTCCTAATTTGTTAAAGAAGCTGAATGAAGGTTTTGATCTTGTTTCCGGATGGAAAAAAGTGAGGCAGGATCCTTTTATAAAAAAATATTCTTCAAGGTTTTTCAATTTTGTTACCAGAATCATAAGTAAGATAAAAATACATGATTTTAACTGCGGGCTTAAGGCTTACAGAAAAGAAGTAATTGAAAATGTTTATGTTTACGGTGAATTACATCGTTACATTCCTTTACTAGCTCACTGGCAGGGTTATAAAATTTCAGAGATAATAGTTAAACATCATCCCCGCCGTTATGGTAGAACCAAATTTGGTATGTCAAGATTCTTTAAAGGTTTTATTGACCTGATTACAGTTATCTTCACAACCCGTTATATAAGGCGTCCCATGCATTTGTTTGGATTTCTGGGTGCTCTTGCTTTTCTTGCAGGTATTGTTGTGAATGGATACCTGACATATCTTTGGGTTACCGGTGGTTACCTGAGCAACCGGCCTATGTTATTCCTTGGTATTCTTTTAATAATTGTAGGTGTGCAGTTTTTTTCTGTGGGGCTTCTTGGTGAAATGTTTGTGCATAATACAAGGAGTGAGAAAGAATATATAATTAAAGAAAAAGGATGATTTAAAGTTCAAGTTCAAGAACACTTACCAATTACTATTGATTAATTACAAATGACTAATTATTACATTTTCCATCTTCCATCTTCCATCTTCCATCTTCCATCTTCCATCTTCCATCTTCCATTCTTAAAATGTACTACGATCCTGTAAAAAATGTCTTTGCATCAGCAATCAGAAAGTTTCCGTTCCTGCGGGTTATTTTTTATAAACTCCTTAACCTTTTTTTCTTAAGAGCATGGTATGTTAAAAGGGAATTGAAAAGAGTAAGAAAGAGTTTCGGTTCCAAAGAGATTGATATTTTTGATGCAGGAACCGGTTATGGTCAGTACACATACTTTATGTCAAAAAATCTCCAACCAAATAAAATTTATGCTGTTGATGTAAAAGGAGATTGGATTAATGACAACAAAAAATTCTTTTCAGAAAGAAACTTAGGAAATGTAAGCTTTGGTATTGAAGATCTCATATCTATAATCCATAAAGAGAAATTTGATCTTATTGTTTGTGTTGATGTAATGGAACATATAGAAGACGATATTACAGTTTTCAAAAATTTTTACAATTCTTTAAAGCAGGGAGGATATCTTTTAATAAACACTCCGTCTGTTTTTGGG
>JAUSIA010000368.1 GCA_030648225.1 Ignavibacteria bacterium
AGATATATTGCAGGAAGACAATTGCCGGATAAAGCTGTTGATCTTCTCGATACAGCAGCAACGAGAGTTAAAATGTCTCTTACAAGTAAACCTCCAAAGTTGGAATTGCTTATCAGCGATTTAAAATCAATAGATTTGGCAATTAACTCTCAGCAAAAAGATTCTGATTTGGATTTAAAAATAAACGAGGATGTTCTTACAGAATTAAGAGAAAGAAAATCAAAGCTGGAAATTGATATAAAATCAAATGAGGAAAGATGGCAGAAAGAAAGTGAACTTACACGCAAGCTGATGGAATTAAGAATGAAAAAGTTTTCAGGCAACGGAGAGACAAAAGATCCCAAAATCCTGGAAGAAATTACAGAGGTTAAAAATAAACTAGGAGAGTTACAGGATCCGGCTCCGCAGGTTTTTGCAGAGGTTACTTCAAATACTGTTGCAGAAGTAATTGAAGCGTGGACCGGAATTAAAGTCAGCAACATGACCAAGGATGAAATGACAACTCTTCTTCAGCTTGAAGATGATCTAAAGAAAAGAGTAATCGGACAAGATCACGCAATTAAACAAATCGCTGATGTTATTCGCGGTGCAAAAGTTGGAATTAAAAAGGAAGAAGGGCCAATTGGAGTTTTCCTCTTGGTTGGTCCGAGTGGGGTTGGTAAAACAGAATTAGCACGTGCGGTTGCTGAAGTTCTTTTCGGTGATGAAAGATTTATGGTAACTCTCAATATGACTGAGTATCAGAATGAATATAACACGTCAAGATTGATTGGTGCTGATCCGGGATTAGTTGGTTATGGAGAAGGTGGTGCATTAAGCGAACCTGTGAGAAGAAGACCTTATTGTGTTGTTCTTCTTGATGAAATTGAAAAAGCAAATCCTTCAGTAAAAGACTTATTCATGCAAATATTTGATCGTGGAATGCTGCAGGACGCCGACAGGAGAAATATTGATTTTTCCAATACTACAATTTTTATGACTTCAAATCTTGCTTCAGATGTACTTTTTGAAAAATATAATGAGGGAATGACTTCTCCCGATGATCTGCTTGAAGAACTGAGGCCATATATGAATCAACATTTCAGGCCAGAGTTTTTAGGAAGAATAAAACCAATTGTCTTCCTTCCTTTAAGTCATGATGTAATGAAACCGATTGTTGAAATGAAGCTTGGTAAAATTAAAAAGAGATTGCTTGAAAATCGAGGACTCGAAGTTGAATTCAATAAAGCTATTATCGAAGATATTGTCGAATCATGTACAAGGGCAGAAACAGGCGCAAGGAATATTGATGCTATAGTTGATCGGAAATTAGCTCCAGAAATATCAGCACAGCTTTTAAGCTTTATGGCTGAAGGAAAAAATCCTGAAAAACTTACGGTAACAAGGGGTAAAGATGGTTCGTTCAAATATAAATTTTCATAAAATTAAAAAATTTAAAGATTGAAAGATTGAAAAATTAATCTCGTAATCTCCCAATCTTTTAATCTTGTCCCGCAGTTTGCGGGATCCCGCCGTGGCGGGGTAATTTTTCAATCTTTTAATAAAGAGGTTTCCTATGGTAACTTATAAATTCAATCAGCCATATTATGAATTACATTTTTCAGGATTAGATAAAGATGCTGTTTATGTTGCATCATTCGAAGCTGAAGAAAAAATTTCCGACCTGTTTGAATACAGGATTAAATTAATTTCTGAAGATCCCTTAATTGATACTTCAAAAATTTTAAATAAGCCTGCAACTTTTATGTTAAACAGGGGAGACGAAGATCCGATTAAAATTAATGGAATAATCTCAAGCTTTGAGCAATATGGAAGAACTACTGATTATGTTTTTTATAAAGCTGTTCTTGTGCCACGCCTGTGGAGATTGAGTCTTGTTTACCAGAATGAAATTTATCAGAACATGGATATCAAACAATTAATTGAGACTGTTTTGGAAGATGTTGGTCTCTCAGGTCAGGATTATAAAATTGATTTGAAAGCTAATTACTCCAAAATGGAATACATTGTTCAATACCGTGAATCAGATCTTAATTTTTTACAAAGGCGGTTAGAGCATCTTGGAATATATTATTATTTTCTTCATGAAGGTGATAAAGATGTTGTTATTTTCACCGATGCAAACAGCAAGATTCCCACTATTGCCTCAGTAGAGAAAATCGGGTATAATCAGAACAAAGATCCTTTCGGTGAAAAAGAATCTGTTCTCGAAATACTCTGCCGCGAGAAAGTTGTAACCGGATCTGTTCAATTAAAAGATTATAATTATATGTTCCCTGAAAAACAGCTTATGGCACAGAGCCAATTAGATAGCAGATATCCCGGGTTATATTATGATTTTGGAGATCATTTTGAAAATGAAAAAGACGCTGAGTATCTGGCAAAGGTAAGGAACCAGGAAATTCTGGCTGAGAGCAAAATCTATAATGGTAAAAGTGATTGCAGACTGCTAACTGCAGGACATAAATTCACTCTTGAAAAACATTACAGGGAAGACTGGAATGGGGATTATATTATTACAAAAGTTACACATTATGGAAACCAGGAAAGCCTTTTCGCACTGCTGCCTCAATCAACAAAAGTTTCATCAACTTATGAAAATAATTTTGAAGCAATACCTGCTGATATTGAGTTCCGCCCTAAAAGAAAAACACCTATTCCTAAAATTTCTGGAATAATGAGCGCAAAAATTGAATCAGGTTCAGGCGATGAATACGCATTCATTGATGATTATGGTAGATATAAAGCTAAAATGCTTTTTGATCTGAGTGATAAAAGTAATGGAGAGGCCACTCTTCCAATAAGGCTAACTCAAAACTATTCAGGTTCAGGTTATGGTGTTCATTTTCCAAATCGTGCTAATGCTGAATTACTATTTGCCTGTGTTGATGGTAATCCTGATCGTCCGATTGGATTAGGAACAATACCGAATCCTTCTCAGGCTTCACCGGTAGTTTCTAAAAATAAAACACAAAATGTAATTAGGACTGCATCCGGTAATGAATTTGTAATGGATGATAAATCAAAGGAAACACAGATTTTTCTTACAACTCCGGATGCAAACAAAATTTTATTTGATGATAAGGATGATAAAATTGAAATGACTACTAAAGATAAGCATAAAGTTTTAATGGATGATAAGAACCAGAATATTACTGTTAAAAGTAAAGAGGGACATACCATCTTAATGGATGACAAGAATACCAAAATTGAAATAACAAGTAAGAATGGCCATTTCATAATAATTAATGATAAGTCAGGTGAAGAAAAAATTCAGTTATCGGATAAACCTGGTAATAATAAATTCATTATTGATATTACAAACCAGAAGCTTGTAATTGAAACCAAAGATGGAAGCATTGATATTCTTGCACCGAAAGGTGAAATAAATATTAAATCAAAAAATTTAAAAATAGAAATTGAAGAAGATACTTCACTCAAATCAGGGAATGTAAAATCAGAAGCTAAAAAGGATTTTAAAATTAAAGCTACAAATTTAACCCAGGAAGCTTCGATGGATTTAAAGCAGAAAGGGAACAACATTACTTCAGAAGCCTCGATGGAACATAAATCTAAAGGATTAAATTTAACTATCGAAGCTGGAGTTAATACACAAGTAAAGGGGACTATGGTTACAGTTCAATCTTCAGGACCTAACACAATAAAAGGAATGCCTGTCCAGATTAATTAACAAAAATCAAAATTCTCTTTTAACAAAAGGAAGATAAAATAATGGGTATGGCAGCACGAATGGGAGACCCAACCGCACATGGGGGTGTTATTGTAGTTGGTTTTCCGATGGTATTAATTGGCGGAATGCCTGCAGCAAGAATTGCAGATATGCATGTTTGCCCAATGGTAACAGGTATTGTTCCTCATGTCGGTGGACCAATCGCAATGGGAAGTCCGATGGTTTTAATCGGCGGAATGCCTGCTGCAAGAATGGGAGACATGGTCATTTGCGCTGGTCCTCCTGATACAATAATGATGGGCTGCCCTACGGTTTTAATTGGTGAGGGAGGAAGTGGAAGTGGAAGCGGCGGCGGTGCAGGTTCTTCAGGTGCGGCTTCGGCTAAAGCTGCAGCTGCAAATGCTCTAACAGATAATGTGGAAGCATCAACTAAAGAAGAGCATTGGATTGAATTTGAGTTTTTGGATAAAGCGGAAAATCCGGTTAGCGGAGTTCCGTATAAATTTGAGGATACTGAGAAAAAAGAGTCTAATAGTATAGTCCGTTCAGACGGTAAAATCAGAAGAGATGCTCTAAAAGAAGGTGAAGCTAAAGTACAGTTATTTTATGTGAGTAATGCTAAATGGTCGAAAGATAAGGCTGAGGTTGGAGAAAAAGTGAAAATGACTGCAGATGTAGATGGCTTTGAAAATGGAACTAAAGCAAATATAGAAATTTATAAACGGGACATTAAAGGTGCAGATGTTATAATAGAAAATATTGAAGTTGAAGTAAAAGGTAAAAAAGTTGAAGCTGAATGGGAGTATAAATATTCTTTCGATGAAAAGGATGATAAATCTGAAGAAACAAAACAGATTGAATACTCATCTCCAGAATATTACTTTGTGATTATTCTAAGAAATATGACAACACGATCCGGATTATTGGGATACAAAGATTTTATAGAAATAGAATTAAGAGATGAAAATAATAATCCTATTCCGAACGAAGATTATATTTTATATTTTTCTAATGGGGAGGTTAGAAAAGGAAAATTGAATGGGAGAGGTTATAGGAAAGAAGAAAAAGTACCACCAGGATACTATGATATTAAATTTCCAAATCTTACAAATTTAAATAATACATAACCCGTGTCATATCTATCTATAAATAAATTTTGTAGATGAACCATTAAACCAACAAAAATTTATATTTATAATTTTAAATTAAAATAATATGGCTGATGATAACGTAATAAGAGTAAACTTCACTGATACTCAAAAAAAACGATTACATTCAAGGCAAAAACCAACTCGTATAAAAATACGGGCGATGCAATATTTTGAAGTTATTCTAAAAAATGATTCCGGCAACTTAATTCCATTTCAAAAAATAAGAGCAACTTTTGATGATGGTTCTACAGAAATTGTTAGAGTAGATGAGAACGGTTATTACCGATTTAATAGCGTTCCGGAAGGGCCGGTAAAAATTGAAATGCTTGATTTAGACGAACTTTATGCAGCATCACATGCAGCAAACATAAAGAAAGCATTTAAAGGAGGAGAAGATCAAAAGATTGTTGTTTTTGAAACTTTAAAATTGCCGCCATACTCATTACAAAAATTGGTTGAAATATATGATGATGAATCACAGCAAAAAAATGGAACTTCATTCTTAAAAGAATTTACAAGTTATATTGATTCTAAATTAAATGATAAAGAAAAATTAGCCTGCTATGCTTTATTAACCAGAGCAGGATTACCGACACCGGAAAAAAATGCAAAATATTATAAACATGGTGAAGAATCTGAACTTGATGCAACATCTAAATATGTAATTTGGTCAGAACCTTATGTGAAGGCTGTTATACCTGGTACAAAAGTTAAATATTATGGAGGACCAAGTTTTAGTTCATTTGTTGGCAAAGATTCAGGTTATGAATATCAATGGTTCTGTTTTAATGATCCAAGCACTGTAAAGGATCAAGGTGCTCCATCTGTTGTTTTTGGTCCTGAAAAGTATTATTGGGATGTAAGTGAGAATAATAGTTGGAAATTTATCGGTAATCATACTATTTGCCTTAGAGTACAATTTAAATATGCTTCAGGTAAATATGATCCTCCCATTTATATTGAATTTCAGCAGGGTGTTAAAACTGAAGAAGCAATTATTACAGATGCATTAAAGGATTTTAAGGATTTACCTGATCCGGATAATGCCTTATTAGCATTATCAAAATACATTGATTTACTTGAAACTGCAGCTAAAATGAGTGGTTCAGAACCACTCGATCCGAATTTTATGAATAATTTAAAGCAGCTAAGAGATAAAATGATTGAGCGATTCAGCGTTGCAGTTGGTTATCAGAAATTTCCTATCAAAGCTGTGCATATAAATCATGAGACAAGTGAAGTAACCCCATTGCGTGTGTTTATTTCTTTCCTCGATGAGGATATAATTTGGGATGATTGGGTAATTATTGATTGGACGAATGTTATGGATAGACGTCTTACTGGCGTTTATCATGGAGAAGGAACAGTAACTGATGCTATTGATGATGCAATTGATGATTTTTTGGATACATTAGATTGGGTTTCTGCAAATCGTTATCCAAAAGGAAAAATTAGAGTTGAAATACCGGAAGGTGTACCAGGCAGCGGTTATGAGAAAGAATTTATTACTGATGGATCTGCATTTTGGGACTCTATAAGCGAGCTATTAGGTTATGTTGCCCTTGGAGCTGCTATAATTGCAGGTGTGATTACTTTAATAGCTCCGGTGCCAGGTTCACAAGTTATATCCTTTTGCATATGGACAGCAATTGCAGCAAGTACATCCTCCGCCGTCATTAACATTGCTCAGAGACATGCAGAAGGATTTGGGGATTTTAAGGAAGATGCTATTGATTCACTTACGATTGTAGGAAATCTTCTCTCCGGAGGGTGGATGGTGGGTGCGAGACTTACCGGTTTAAAACAATTTGCCGGGTCAAAATTAGGGAAAGGCATACTTATAGGACAGTTTACCTCGGATGGTGTTCAGGGAGTTTTAGTTGCAGAAGATTTTATAGAAGATTATGAAGCGGCGATGAGTATTAAAGATCCACATGAAAGAACTGCCAGATTAATGGAAATAACACGTTCGGCATTAATTACCGGAACCATGACTTACATTAGTTTAAAAGGAACAGCCAAAGATATGGAGCTTGGGAGAGACTTCAAAAAACTTGGAGTTAAAACTGAGGAATTAGATATATCTAAACCTCCTGCTATTAAGGGTAATACTAATTCAAAGCTTGAGATTGAAGTTCAAGACAAAGGGATTGTAAAAGAAAACACAACTTCTTCACCAAAATCACGGCTCACGAAAGGAGGACCTCCAAGTGATTCAATCAAAGCAAGCTCCCCCGAAAGCGCAGGTATGCCTGATGAACATTTTAGAGTTTTTAAAGATGTTGCTGTTGATGAACAAAAATATATTTTGTTGAGAAATACAAATATTGCATGCCTTGATTTTATTAAAAAAGGATATCCGGCAAAACCATTAACAGTAAAACCAAATACAAGCAAAAAAAAGCATGGTGGATCAACAGATGGGCTAGCAACTGTTGAACAAAAAGATGGGATCCTAGATCCCAAGGAACTCCAAAAATTATGGGATTATAAAGATGCAAATAACTTTGTTGTATTGAAGAATATGGAAGGTGATTATATAGCGAGAAACTATAAAGGAGATGAAATTAAACTAAATCAGGTAACTAAAAAACCTTATTCTCAAAATGAATTAGGTTGGGTTATTGATGGAAAATCAGGATTACCTTTTACTGGCGATTACGACCTTCAGGATGTCTTTTTCAAAGAGGGATCTATTCATAAAACAAAATCAGGTGAGCAGATCGAGATGCTTCCATCGAAAGCTGCTCTGTGGGATGTTTCAGAAGGTAAACAGGATATATCCAATCCCTGGATAAAAAAGGTTAAGGAAAAACTTAATGAAAGACTGAAGAATTATACCTTCAAGGAAGCAATAGATGAAACTCCTAAAGAAAGAGTACTACATGGTGCCGATGCTGGATTTGCAATCCCTGGAGAAGAAATAACTGTTTTTCGCCCGGATGGGACAACTGAGTTATTAAAGACTCAAGATGATGTCAATATATGGTATGAAAAAATTGGTAGAAAAACGAGATTCGAAAAATTGGAAAAATAAATGTATACGGCACACACAAATCAACTTAAGAAAATCGAGCTTCCCTCAGCTATCCAACAAGTTTTATGGACTAAACAATCTGCAACACCAGGTGGAAAAATTGGATTGGAAGTTTTTACTCAATTTGTTGGAAGTAATTCTGATAT
>JAUSIA010000375.1 GCA_030648225.1 Ignavibacteria bacterium
ACATTTTAAGGATCTGATTGCAATGCGGGAAAATGAAAAAGATAGTTTTGCGGATATTCTGAAAAAAATTACTATTGTGTACGATAAAGTTTTCAATGTTTCATTTCCTTACTCAGCAGGAATTCATCAGGCACCGGCAGATGGATGCGAACATCCCGGTTGGCATTTCCATTACCATTTTTATCCGCCGTTGCTCCGTTCTGCCGCGATTAAAAAATTTATGGTGGGATATGAAATGCTCTGTAACCCGCAGCGTGATCTAACACCTGAAGTTAGCGCTGAAAAGTTGCATGTTTTAGCTGCAAATAGTTATTAAAAAGAAAGGATGACAAATATGAAGTATGAAAGAATTCATAAGAATATGTTAATGGCTGTGTATCTTCTGCTATTTGCCTCCTTACCTGCATTTGCCCAGATTGTTATATATAACCCGATTGACATAATGGCTAAAATAGATAGCGGTACAATCCAGGTAGAAGTTATTCCTGAGTTTAATATTGGTTCTATAGAAAAAGTTTTTGATGGTAATCCGTACACAAATGCCGGTATAATCGGATCGGATTCTATATCTATAACTCTCATCTCAGACGAAGAATTGAATTTTACTAAAACAAAAGTGTTTTTCTGGAACAATGGGAACTGGAATTTAGAAGTAGCAAATTCTTACGCTGATCTGATAAATCATACAGGTTCTTATCAGTTATTGGTGGACAATAGAAATTTTACTTTTTTTAACTGGGATTCACTCACCTTTCAGCCGCAACAAGTTAAAGTTATCAGACTTTCTTCGGTAGTAACGGATACCAGTATTTACATTGGTGAATGGACGATCGAAAAAAGCATTACCTTAACATCTTTAGTTACTCTGCCATACCCACCAAAAGTAATTCCAGGTGCAACTCTAAAACTTAAAGCTCAGCCGGTGGATGAATATAATAATCTTTACAACTACAATTTTACTGAACCGTTAGTCTGGTCATCATCAAATCCGTCTGTTGCAACGATTGATGATGGTGGAAACCTTACCGGTATTAATCTTGGTGTTACAACAATAACCGTTGCAACCGAGAGTAATTCTATTTCCGGTTCTGTTACTGCAAGGGTTATTACCGATTTTGAATCAGAAAATGCAGAAACGAAAATTGTTAAAGTTGCTCTCGTAATACAGGATCCTATTATATATCAATTTGACAACAAGAGAATACATGAACATTGGAGCTGGCCTAACCCATTTTATCTTACCGAACAGGTGAGGAATGATTTAAATGCAGCCAGCGATAGTGTGATGATTTTTGAAGTGGTTGAGACTCATAATGATCAGGAAATTTTTACTGTTCTTGACAGTTCTTATATGACAATTGATCAGCTTGCATACTACTTCCAGAACTCGCAAACACTTTATGGTGAATTAAAATACATAGCCGAAGTTGAGGGAAGAATTCATTATGATTACAATGGTATGGTTGATTACTATGATCTTGACACAAAAAGGAATAACGGTGAAATAGATGAAGTCTGGGTTTATTGTTTTCCGTTCGGAGGAATGTATGAATCACAACTGATGGGACCGGGTGCCTTCTGGTGGAACTCTCCTCCATTGCCGCATCCCGGCCTTGAAAAAACTTTATCTGTTATGGGCTGGAATTATGAACGCGGAGTAGCGGAAGCTTTGCATAGTGTTGGTCATCGTTTCGAGAGTGCTTTATGGCATGCTTACAAAAGATGGGACTTAACACAACCCGAACTGAACAACTGGGAAAAATTTACTTCGATAGATCTGGTTCTCCCAGGCAAAGGACATGTTGGAAATATTCATTATCCCGTTAATGGCACCTCAGATTATAATTATGACAACACACAAAATGTTACAACATATGCTGACAACTGGATTAGATATCCTTATTTATTCAACGAGACAAGAACTGTTAACTGCCTCGAATGGAACTGCTCACAAAGAAATTATATGATCTGGTGGTTTAATCATCTCCCCAGGTATAAAGGAGTGACTGACTCAATACTTAATAACTGGTGGCATTATGCCGTTGACTATTATGAAGCTGTAGAATTAGCTAACAATACTCCACCTCTTAGTGTGAAAGATCAGCGTAATCCATTAATATCAGATTATTTTTTATCCCAGAATTATCCGAATCCATTTAATCCTGGGACCACAATAGAATTTTCAATAGCTGCACAAGAGAAAGTGACAATAAAAGTTTTTGATATTCTGGGACGTGAAGTTTCTGTTTTGCTGAATGAAGAGAAACCCGCAGGTAGTTATTCCATTGTATTCAATGCAAAAAATCTTGCAAGCGGTGTTTATTTCTATTCTATACGGTCAAAAAGTTTTATACAAACAAAAAAAATGATTCTTTTAAAATGAGATTGATAATATGTGTCTCTATGATTTAAAGTATAATTCGGAAATACAATCCTTGTATAGATTTATTGTTTATCTAAAAAAGGAATGTCTGATTTTATTATCTGTTCTTATTTCAGTTTCATTATTTTCCCCAGCACTTGCCCAAAACTATCTTTCTAATCTTAATGCTA
>JAUSIA010000378.1 GCA_030648225.1 Ignavibacteria bacterium
TTATTTCAAAATAATAGCTCTTTGAACCCATATTATATGTGCAATCAGGTAATCAATTTATTGTATGTTCATATTATGATTGATTTTAATTCTCATTCGTAATGAGTAGGTCGCCGGTTCGATTCCGGCAGTTGGCTCTACTTCAAATCCATTCCATGAAATAATATTAAGAGTTGTTGTAATTAGAGTGCTATTGTATTTTCTTATAGTAGAATACCATAAGAACATTATAAGCAATTTTTTCTCATTTAATGTTATACAACTCAAAGGCTCTTAATTAATCCCAATTAGAAAAATTTTCCCCACATTCTGACATTTCATTGATTTCATTTCAATCATTTGGGAAAATTATATTAAACACTCACTCATCCTCTTTAACTATAGAAAGAAAAAAATTTATAATTCAAAGATTTTTCTTGACTTTACAATAATTTTTAACTTATTTTCGTACCAATTGTGGGGAAAAGTGGTGAATTTTCCCAAGGAAAACCAAATTATGTTTAGAGGTCAGTTTACATACTCAATAGATTCAAAAGGAAGGATTAGCATTCCGGCTAAACTGCGCCGTCATGTTTCAGCAGAGGCTAACGATACTTATATGATGATAAGGGGAACATCAACTTGTATTGATATCTATCCTCTTAATGAATGGTTATTGTTTGAAGCAAAACTTAATAAACTAAATCCATTTAAACCGGATGAAATAAGATTCATCAGAACTCTACTTCAGCATGTTGCTGAAGATACACTTGATTCACAATCGAGAATCCTTATCCCGCAAATTCTTATAGAGTATGCAAAAATTGAAAAAGAAGTGTTAATCCTTGGAGCATTAAATAAAATTGAAGTATGGAACCCGAAAATCTTTGAAGAATATTTAAAGCAGTCTGATGAAACTTATGAACAAATAGCCGCTAAAGTGATGTCGTGAAAATGAACACTTTTCATACACCAGTATTATTAAAAGAAAGCATAAAATATCTTGTAACGGATCCTTCTGGTATTTACTTCGATGGCACATTGGGTTTCGGTGGTCATTCCGAAGCAATTCTTAATAAATTAAATGATAAAGGAACCTTAATAGCAACGGATGTTGATAAAGATTCTTTCACTTTCTCAAAAAATAAATTCAAGGATTATTCTCGTGTCCGTCTATATAATTTTAATTTTTTATTAATAGATTCGATTTCCAAAATAGAATCAGTTTCTTATTTCGATGGAATTTTTGCAGACCTGGGAGTTTCCTCCTTTCAATTAGATAATCCTTCATCAGGATTTACATATCGTACGGAAACAAAACTTGATCTCCGGATGGATAAAAGCAGAGTGATAAGTGCCGCCGATATTGTTAACTCTTTTTCAGAAGAGGAAATTGCAAATATAATTTTCAAATATGGTGAAGAGAAAAATTCAAGAAATATTGCAAGATCAATTATTTCTAAAAGAAGAATTAAAAAGATAGAAACAACAACGGAACTAAGAGAAGCTATTGAAGAAGTAACTTCAGAAAAATACTTGAGCAAAACTCTTTCGCGTGTCTTTCAGGCTTTAAGAATTTATGTAAACGATGAGCTTGAAACTTTAAAAAGTTTTTTAACAAAAGCTGTCGATTTATTAAAAGTAAATGGAAGAATTGTAATTATCTCTTACCATTCCCTTGAAGACAGGATTGTAAAAGATCATTTCAAGTATGAAACTTTAGATTGCATTTGTCCTAAAGATTTTCCTGTTTGCAAATGCGACAAAGAAAAAAGATTAAATATTCTTACTAAAAAACCTTTAACCCCTACAGTTGAAGAGGTAAACCTTAATTTACGCGCAAGAAGTGCTAAACTTAGAGCTGCGGAGAGGCTATGAAAAAAGGATCAAAACCTTTTATCTTTTTTGTTCTTTTTTTACTTGTAACATATTCGCTTTTAATACTTGGTTATGTAGGAGTAAAGCTTGAGTGTGAACTTCTTACAAAAGAAAAATTTGATGCTCAGCAAATACTCGATTCAAAAAAGAATAAACAAGTAAGCCTGATAGCAGAAGTTCAGAACCTTTCCTCAGAAGAAAGAATTGTAAAGATTGCTTCTGAAGAACTGAATATGATAAAGAGAATTGAACCTAAAATATTATTAACGGTAAGTAAAGAAAAGATTGAAAAGATAAATGAAACATTGAAGGAAAAATATGAATAGATCAAGGGCTATAGTTGTAATTATATCTGTATTCATTTTCTTTTGTGCACTTATTTTCAAATTGTATGATATACAAATAATAAAGAGTGAAGAACTTAAATATTTCGCTGAACGCCAGCAAATGAAGGTTGAAAAAATTCTGCCTGAACGCGGAGTTATTTATGACAGGGATGGTGTTCTTATGGTTTATAACAAGAATGATGTTTCTTATTATCTCGATTTGAGGATGGTTTCAAAAAAAGATAAGAAAATAATTGCAAAGAAATTTTCATCTGCATTTGGAAAGAGTTATGGACATTACATGAAATTGATGAATCAATCTTCAAAAACTATTTGTATTGAGAAAAAAACTCCCGGGGAAAAATCATTACTCTTAAAGAATTTTAAAATTACAGGACTTTTCAGCAGAGAAGATCCAACAAGAGTTTACCACTATAATAATCTTGCTTCTCATTTACTTGGCTATCTTAATGAAGATTACACAGGGATGAACGGAGTTGAAAAATCTTTTAATGATTTTTTAAAAGGAGAAGAGGGGATAAGATTAGTTGAACGAGATGCTATTGGTGATGTTATTACTTTTTTAGAAGAAGAAACAAGATCAGCGCTCCCCGGAAACAACATTTATTTAACTATAAAAAAGTCCTTTCAAAATGCACTTGAAGAAGAATTGAGAAATGGTATAAATGAGTACAACGCAATTTCTGCAGTTGGAATTATTATGAATCCGAACAACGGCGAAATATTAGCTTCGGCAAATATAGATGATTATGATCCGAACAGGTTTTGGAATTTTAGTAACGAGGAGAGGAGAAATAAATCTGTAACAGATACTTATGAACCGGGATCAACTTTTAAAACTTTCTCATTAGCCGCTTTACTTGACCAGGAACTTTGCATGGAAGCTGAAATTATTAATGTTGAAAATGGAAAATACAAATTCAGAACTGCAAACATTCACGATACACACAAATTTGAGCGATTAACTGTTAAAGGAGTTTTTGAAGAATCGAGCAACATTGGTTTGGCAAAACTCTCACAAAGAATTGATGATGAACTTTTTTATAAATATATGAGGGGATTTGGATTTGGAAACTATACAACTATAAATCTTCCCGGTGAAGTTAAAGGAAATCTTAAGAAACCAAATGAATGGTCTGCATTAACAAAAGCATTTATGTCATTTGGTTATGAAGTTTCTGTTACACCTGTACAGCTTACTGCTGCATTCTCGGCAATAGTTAATGGTGGCATCTTATATAAACCCCAGGTAATAAAAAATATTACAGATTCAAATGGAGAATTAATTTCCGGAGCTGAAAGAAAAGAGATAAGAAGAGTTATATCAAAGGAAACTTCCCAAAGAATGAAAAACCTTCTAAATGGAGTTGTTGAAGAAGGAACAGGTGAATTAGCAAAATTGAGTTACATTTCCATCGGTGGAAAAACAGGAACATCTAAAAAAATAGTTAATGGGAAATATACTTCAGAATATTATTCTTCTTTTGCAGGATTTTTT
>JAUSIA010000389.1 GCA_030648225.1 Ignavibacteria bacterium
AAGATGAGAGAAGTAAATGCAATTTATGGTGGTGAAATGTCTGCTCATCATTACTTCAGGGATAATGCTTATTCAGACAGCGGTATGATTCCTTTTCTTTTAATTATGCAGCTTATGTCTGAAGAAAATAAACCTCTTTCAAAACTTGTTGAGGAGATGATTGAATCTTATCCTTGTTCAGGAGAAATAAATTCCACAATAGATTATCCTGCAAAAAAGATTGAAGAGCTTGCTAAAAAATATTCCAGTGGTAAGCAGGACAGACTTGATGGGCTTAGTGTTGAATATGATAACCTGCCCAAGGGCAAGGCAGGCTGGAGATTTAATTTAAGAATGTCCAACACCGAGCCTATTGTAAGACTTAATGTTGAAAGCAAAGGAGATATAAAACTAATGAAAGAAAAAACTGAAGAATTGGTAGGAGCTATTAGAAATTAGGAAATTGATACAGAATTGTATGAATTAGAAGAAGCTACACATATAACGTGTTTTTCACTTCAGGTTATGGAATTAGCTGGCCAGCAATTGATGAAGATTTATCAATTGATAGCTTATTAGGAATTAAGCATGAACTTAAATTTAGAAATAAGAAAGCTTCTTAGAGATTTTAATTGTTATCTGATACCTTAACTTTAAACGGAACCTTCAGTTTTTCCCATTCAAGATTAATTACTGCTGATTGAGATTTAACATCATAATCTGTGAAAGAATATGTTAACCACTCCTGAAATCCGTTACCCTTAGGTTTAATTGTTATTCTTAAAGCATCTTCTGCTTCATTATATTCAAAAGCTCCCCACTGTTCAGCAACCTTATTAAAAATTAAAGTCCATTCATCTTTTGTTGGAATTGCAAAGAAACTGTATTTACCAGCAGGTAGCTTTTCCCCTTCAATTAAAACATCTGAACTGAAACTTATTGTTGTAGCTTCATTAGCACCTGCGCGCCATACTTTGTTATAAGGAACCAGTTCACCCCAAATTGTTCTCTTTTTAACACCGGGACGACTGTAATCAATTTTCACTTCGGTCAATCCAACTACCTGCATCACTGATGCTTTAGGACTTACTCTTACCTGTTCTTTCTGGGCATAAGTAAATCCAACAAGGATAAAAAATAAAATGCAGAGCGAAATAAAAAACTTTTTTTTCATAATGTCTCCTTATTTTTTAGTGTTGATCAAATTACCTGGTTAAGATAATATACAACTTCGTTAATTTCCTCCATTGAATTATAAAAATGAGGAGAAAATCTTACTAATCCTTCTCTTACAATAAGATAAAATATCAGAGATTAAAGTAACGCTGCCTGTTACTATTTTTGAAATTCGGGAATAATATGGTTAGATTTTGTTAAGGTTTTTATCGTTGATTCTCTTATTGAAGGATTTATTATGGCTTCTCAAAAAAAAAATAAAATCCTCCCTTGAAATCAAGAGTATTAAGACAACAGAATAAAAGATCAATAACAAAAAAGAGAAAATGAACTCAAGACTTAATGAGGTATTTGCCAAAACAAAAATCCTTGCCACACTTGGTCCTAATTCTTACACATCTGATGATATCAGCAAATTAATTCTTGCGGGAATGGATGGAGTACGTCTCAATTTTTCTCATGGTAATTATGAATTTTATGAAAAAGTTTTTAAGAATATTAATGATGCCTGTGTAGATGAAAAAACTCCACTTGCAAATCTAATAGATCTTCAGGGTCCGAAAATAAGAATAGGCGAGCTTACCGAACCGGAAATTGAAATAATTACCGAAGAAGATATTGAAATCACCATTGAAGATATAAAAGGAACAAAAGAAAAAATATCAACTTCATATACTCGGATTGTTGATGATGCAACAATTGGAGACCAGATTTTAATTGATGATGGATTGATAAGACTCAGAGTTAATGAGAAGAAAAATAATTCTTTAATCTGCTTAATTGAAAATGGCGGAATACTTAAACCTCGTAAAGGTATGAACCTGCCGGGAATGAAAATTTCCGCACCATCAATAACAGAAAAAGATTTTAGGGATCTTGAATTCGCTATCAGGCATCGGGTTGATTTTATTGCTCTCTCTTTTGTAAGAAGTGCTGCGGATATTACAACATTAAAGGAATGGTTGAAAGGGAAAGATAAATTAAGACCGGTAATTGCAAAGATTGAAAAGAAAGAAGCAGTAGACAACTTTGATGAAATTCTTGAAGTATCAGATGGAATAATGATTGCCCGCGGTGATCTTGGTGTGGAGCTTTTTCCTCAGGAAGTTCCTGTAATTCAAAAAATGATAATCAGAAAATGCAATTCGGTTGGTAAACTTGTAATTACAGCAACACAAATGCTTGAATCAATGATTAATAATCCGGTTCCAACACGTGCTGAGGCTTCCGATGTTGCAAATGCTGTTTGGGATGGAACAGATGTAGTTATGTTAAGCGGCGAAACTTCAATTGGTAAATTTCCTTTAAGAACCGTTCAGGTTATGAACGATATTGTTAAAAATACTGAGCTGCATCTAAAACCTCAGCAGGAGTTGGATCTTAAAATTCCTGAAAAGGTTGAAGAAAATCTTTTTGATTCTGTTGGAAGAGCAATCTCAGCAATAAGCCGGCAGGTTAATGCGTCTGCTATTGTTGCTTTTACTTTTAAGGGAAGAACAGCAATTAATCTTTCCAAGTTTAGGCCAAAAGCAAAGATAATTGCTTTCTCAAACAGCTTTGATACAATGAACCACCTTTGTTTGCGCTGGGGTATAACTTCAATCTATATGGATGAAATTGACAAAGAAAAAATTGCTGTGGATAAGGCAAAGAAATTAATTGTTGAATATGGTCATGTCAAAGAGGGAGATATTGTTATCTTTACTGCGGGTGCACCCTATTCAGAAAAGAGTAGGGCAAACTGGTTAAGGTTTGAAGTGATTTGAGGAAGCGGTAGGCAGTTTTCAGTTGGCAGTAGGCAATTCTTCGAAAATTTAATTTAATAATAAGAATTTTCTCACTCCCTGATTAGCGGAAATTTGTCTTGATATAGTGGAAATATTTCCATACTTTATTTTTAAGCTTTTTAAAGGAGAAAATATGCTTGCAATAAGCAATAAAAAGTTAAACTTGTTTTTGGAAAATTATAAAGGAGACTTAAAGGATAGACTCTCTTTAATCCGCAAAGCCAAAAATGGAATAGATGCTAAGTACGTTCTTATGATCCTGAAGTATTATAATTTTAAGAAAGATTTTATATCGGATATGCTGAATCTATCAACTAAAACATTGGACAGATATACAAAAGAGAACCGCAAGCTCAATCCAAATGATAGTGAACTGGTTATTAAACTGATTCTTCTATATAAAAAAGGAATTGAGGTATTTGGGGATCAATCATCTTTTGTTAACTGGTTAAATAAAGCTGCCTTTGGATTAGGAAACCTGAAGCCAACAGAGATAATTAATACATCTGAAGGTATTGATTTAATTGTTGAAGAATTAAGCCGCATCGAATTTGGCGATCTTTCTTAAATATGCTGATATTCAGAATCTGTCTCAATAAATGGGCACCGGAATTAAAAGCATCCGGTCAGCCTGCAAGATGGAATTCTAAAGGCAAACTTGTTATTTATACCGCAGAAAACCGTTCGCTTGCCTGCTTAGAAAATTTAGTTCATAGAAGCGGGTTAGGAAATAATGAACTATATAAGATTTTGGTTATTTCCATTCCAGATAATATTAAGATTAATGAAGTCACAAAAAAACAATTACCAAAAAATTGGAGAGAGTATTCAAACTATTCTCTTTGTCAAAAAATCGGAGATCAATGGATTGACAGCCTCCCCTCTTGTATATTAAAAGTTCCTTCATCTATTATTCCACAGGAATATAATTTTTTAATAAATACTCTTCATAAAGAATTTGAAAGAATAAGGATTGATTCTCAGGAAGATTTTAATTTTGATAAAAGGTTATATTCTGTTTGAGGAATTTATTTATTTGCTGATTTATAAATTTCTAACTTTATTCTTTCTTTACAAGAAAGTACATTTGTTTTAAGATAAAGAATGGTTGAATTTAGGATTTATTATATACGAGAAAGTTTATGCAAACCGACGAAATGAAATTAGCCAAATGGTGGGAACCTACAGATAATAATAAAATACTTTGCACCCTATGCCCACGTTACTGCAAAATTGGTGAAGGACAGCCGGGCTTTTGTTATATAAGACAAAACCATAACAATAAACTATACACAATTGGATATGGCAGGCCGACGGGTTTTGCAATAGATCCTGTTGAAAAAAAACCGCTCAATCATTTCTTACCGGGGACACAAATATTAAGTTTTGGAACTGCAGGGTGTAACCTCGGATGCAAGTTTTGCCAGAACTGGTCTATCAGCAAGGCAAAGCTTGATGATGAGAATTCGTTTGCAGCTTCACCCGAAGATGTGGTTAAACTTGCAAAACAATAT
>JAUSIA010000392.1 GCA_030648225.1 Ignavibacteria bacterium
GAACCATCCGCACCAAGCATTCTTGATAGAAAAATTCCTCACCAAATAGATTCTGTTGTTAAAAAAATGCTTGAGAAAGATCCATCTCAAAGATTTCAAAATATGGATGAGGTAATTAATTCTCTGGAAAATGTTAAAAAGGAAATCAGAAAGTCGGAACCGGGTGTAAAAAAGAAGGCTATTGCTGTTCTTCCTTTCAATAATATAAGCTCCGATAAAGAGAATGAGTATTTTGGTGATGGCTTAACTGAAGAGCTTACAGCTAATTTATCACGATTAAAAGAGATGAGAGTTATTTCAAGAACAACTACTATGCAGTATAAAGGAACTAAAAAAGATATTAAAATTATTGGAAGAGAACTCGGTGCAAGATATATAATGGAAGGTAGTGTAAGGAAGTTCCAGGATGATCTCAGAATTACAGCCCAGTTAATTGATGTTGAAAATGATGAACAGCTCTGGGCAGAAACTTTTAAAGGAAAACTTGCTGATATTTTTGATATACAGGAAAAGGTTTCTAAGCAGATTGTTGATGCACTTATGGTAAAGCTTACACCGACAGAAAAAGTTGAGCTTACAAAGCGACCCACCCTTAATGCCGAAGCATTTGACTATAACCTGCGCGCAAGAAATTTTTTGTATAAACAATCCAAGAGCAATATTCAGTTTGCAATACAGTTTTTTGAAAAAGCAATTGCTCTTGATTCCCGTTATGCAGAAGCTTATGCAGGTATGGCAGAAGCTTATGCAGTAAGGTATGCTTATTTCGAAAGGAAAGAAGTGTGGCTGGATAAAGCTTTAGAATTAAGCTTGAAGGCATTAATGTACGACGCAAGTTTATCGGAAGCATATGCAGCGCTTGGTCTTGCATACTTTTATAAAGGGACTTTTGATGAAGCTTTAACCGCTGTTAAAAAAGCTCTCGATCTTGACCAGAATAATTTTTTCGCTTACTGGATACTTGCAAGAATATACGCAACAACAAACAGAGATAACGAAGCTGTTGAGCCATTAAAAAAAGTCATTAGTCTTAATCCTAATTTCTACACTGCTTATAATGATCTTCGAATGGTATATGAGCGTTTAGGAGACAAAAAAAGTTATGAAGAAATGCTGAGTAGCGCTCTCGAATTTTATCCTAAATATTTAGAGCAATCCCCCGATGATCCACGGGCACGTATTTTTTACGCTCAAGCATTAGTTCAGGTAAATAAAATTGCTGAAGCAAAAACCGAAACTTTAATTGCATTAGAGCTAAACCCAAATGATAGTGTGATGCTGTATAATGCAGCTTGTGTATACTCAAGAGTAAATGAAAAAAAATTGGCCGTTGATACAATAAGAAAAACAATCGCTTCAGGATTTGAACATTATGACTGGATAAAAAGAGATCCCGACCTTGAGAATATTCGTAATGAACCTGAATATATTGAATTGATGAAAGGGAAGTAAGATATGAATCAATCCCCTTTGATTGGATATGAGCTTGGAGAAATTGTAAATGAATGTGGACAATTAGTTCAGATTAACAAAAATGATTTACGAGCAGGTGATCAGATTTTGCTAAAGACAATAAATTCGATCTATTCAATAAAAGTTCTTGAAAATGGGTATTATAAAGTATCGGGAGGTTGGTTTGATAAAAAGGAATTATCACCTGTTAAAACCACAATATCTGGCTGCACATGGGGTGGTTGTATAATTAAAACGGATATTATAGCTGCTTGCGGGCTCTGTTTGGAGTTTGGTAATAAAGTTATTACAAGCAGAATCAAAAAAATATTTCACATTTCACGTTATAGCGAAAACTAGTTTGAGGAATTAATATGATAGGTTCTACTATTTCACATTACAGTATAATTGAGAAGCTTGGCGGAGGCGGACCTGTCCGCCGTAGCCTTAGAAGGATTGGAGAAATTATATATGATAGATAAAACAATTTCGCATTATAAGGTCTTAGAGAAATTAGGCGGAGGCGGAATGGGTATTGTATATAAAGCTCAAGACCTCAATCTTGACCGCTTCGTAGCTCTAAAATTTCTTTCTCCAAATATTGGAGCCGATGATGAAGAAAAAAAGCGCTTCATCCTTGAAGCAAGAGCAGCTTCATCACTCGAACACAATAATATATGTACTGTTTATGAAATTGGTGAAGCTCAGGATGGACAGATATTTATTGCTCTTGCATATTATGATGGTGAAACTCTCAAGAAGAAAATTCAAAAAGGACCTCTTAAAGTAACAGAAGCATTGGACATTACAATACAGATAGCTGAGGGTTTATCTAAAGCCCATGGGCAAGGTATTGTTCACAGAGATATAAAACTTGCTAATATTATGATAACAAATCAGGGGGTTATAAAGATTCTCGACTTTGGTTTAGCAAAGCTAAGCGGACAATCGAGAATAACTGTTGCAGGAACTACACTAGGTACAATTGCATATATGTCACCTGAACAAGCAGCAGGAGATAAAGTTGATCATAGAACAGATATATGGTCTCTGGGAGTTGTCTTGTATGAAATGTTAACAGGTGAAGTGCCTTTTAAAGCAGAACATGAAATAGCAATAATTTATATGATTATGAACGAAGAGATACTTCCTCCAAGCAGCCTCGATAGAAAAATTCCACACCAGGTTGATTCACTATTCGCAAAGTTATTGCAGAAAGATCAAAACAAGAGACATCAAAATATGGAAGAGTTGATAAAAGAGTTAAAAATTATTAGAGACGAGATAGAAACCTCCACTACAGCAGCCAAAGTAAAAGCAATTGCCGTACTTCCTTTTGAAAATATTAGTCCCGATAAAGAGAATGATTATTTCAGCGATGGTTTAACTGAAGAATTGATAATTAATCTTTCAAGACTTAAGAACATGCGGATTATCTCCAGAACAACTTCTATGCAGTTCAAGGGAACAAAGAAAGATATAAAAACTATAGGAAGAGAAATTGGAGCCAGATATGTAATTGAAGGAAGTGTAAGAAAAGCCGGTGACAATTTAAGAATTGCTGCACAGCTTATTGATGTTGAAAACGATTCCCAGCTTTGGGCTGAATCCTTTAAAGGTAAGCTGGCAGATATTTTTGATATTCAGGAGAAAGTATCCAAAGATATTGTTGATGCTTTAATGCTCAAACTTTCACCTACGGAAAAAGTAGGATTAACAAAACGGGCTACTCTAAACCCAGAAGCATTTGATTATGCTTTACGCGCAAGGGATGCTCTATACAGGCTTACAAAAAATAATGTTCATCTTGCTATTCAACTTTTTACAAAAGCAATAGAACTTGATCCAAGATATGCTGTAGCACATGCTGGTTTAGGTGAAGCTTATGCAACTCTTTACCAATATTTTGAATCGAACGATACATACCTTGACAAAGCCATTGAATCCAGCCTCAAAGCATTAATGTATGATCCAACTTTAAGTGAAGCATATACGGCACTTGGATTGGCATACTTTGATAAAAAGCATTTGGATGAAGCGATCACCTATACACTTAAAGCTATTGAACTTGATTCAGAAAATTTTATCGCTTACTGGATACTTGGACGAATATATTATACTACTGACCGTGACGATGAAGCAATTCAGCAATTTAAAAAGACAATCCAGTTAAACTCTAATTTTTATAATGCTTATAATGATATTCTTATGACTTATGAAAGAAGAAATGATGTTGAAAATGCGAAGAAAATACTCGAAGAAGTTCTCCAAATAATACCAGCATATCTTTCAAAATACCCCGATGATGCAAGAGCCCATATGTATCATGCTATTCATCTTGCAGAGGTTAACAGAGTTGAAGAAGCTAAAGCTGAGGGAAAGAAAGCACTCGAACTTAATCCGGGTGATTCTTTAATGACGTATAATGCAGCATGCTTATATGCAAGATTGGGAGATAAACATCTTGCTGCAGTTACACTTCGAGATGCTGTTGCAGCAGGGCAGGAAGATTTTGAATGGATAAAAAGAGATGCCGATCTTGAAAGCATTCGTAATGAACCTGAATATATTGAATTGATGAGAGGAAAATAATTTATGATTGGAACTACCATTTCTCATTACAACATTGTTGAAAAGCTTGGCGAAGGCGGGATGGGTGTAGTCTATAAAGCTGAGGACACAAAACTGAGGCGCGATGTTGCAATAAAATTTCTTCCACGTCACATCTCTGTTAACAAAGAAGATCGCCAGCGTTTTGAAATTGAAGCTCAAGCTGCCGCTGCTCTAAATCATCCTAATATTGCTACAATTTATTCTATAGAAGAATCCGGGAATGAAGTATTCATTGTAATGGAATATATCAACGGTATTGAGTTAAAAGAAAAAATTAAAAAAGGATTTTTGAATTTAGAAGAATCTCAAAATATAATTGAACAAATTGCGCAAGGATTAAAAACGGCTCATCAAAGAGGAATAATTCACAGGGATATTAAAAGCGCTAATATAATGATAACCCAATCCGGACTAGTAAAAATTATGGATTTCGGATTAGCAAAAGTTGGTGGAACTTCCCAGATTACCAAACTTGGTACAACTTTAGGTACCACTGCTTACATGTCTCCTGAACAGGCACGCGGAGAACAAGTTGACAGCAGGACTGATATCTGGTCAATGGGAGTAATATTTTATGAAATGCTCACAAGTAAATTTCCATTTAAAGGAGAATTTGATCAGGCAATTATATATTCGATACTTAATGAGGAACCTGAATCAATCACTTCAATTCGAAAGGATGTGTCTCTAAAACCTGAACAGATAATTATGAAAATGTTAAGCAAAGATAAAGATCGACGTTACCAGAATATCTCAGAAATTTTAATGGATTTGAATGACTTAAAAAATAAAAGCGATGAGGGTGATACGGGGAAAAAGACAATTGCTGTTTTACCTTTTGAAAACATTAGTCCTGACAAAGAAGCTGATTATTTTGCAGATGGATTAGCTGAGGAACTAATAACAAATTTATCCAAGATAAGGGAAATAAAACTGGTAGCCCGAACAAATACAATGAGATACAAAGGCACCGATAAGGACATAAAAACTTTAGGACGAGAATTGGGTGCACGATATATCATGCAGGGCAGCGTAAGAAAATTTAAAGATGATTTGAGGATCTCCGTTCAACTGATGGATGTATCTCAGGAAAGTCAATTATGGGGAGAAACATACAAAGGAAAACTTGCTGATATCTTTGATATCCAGGAACAGGTTTCCAAGCAAATTGCGGACATGCTTATGGTTAATCTTTCACCATCAGAGAAAATTGTTTTAACCAAACGTTCAACAGTAAATGCCGAAGCATTTGACTGTTATTTGAGAGCGAGGGATTTTTTATATCGATTGACTAAAAACAACATTCAATTTGCTATTCAGCTATTCAATAAGGCAATTGAAACTGATAAGCGATATGCCTCCGCTTATGCCGGACTAAGTGAAGCTTATGCTTATTTATACTCTTATTTTGAAAGAAGGGAAGATTTACTGGAAAAAGCTATTGAATCCGGTCTCAGAGCATTAATGTACGATCCTTCCCTTTCCGAAGCTTATGCAGCACTGGCAATGGCATATTATAATAAAAAGCTTTATGATGATGCAATAACTTCAAGCCAGAAAGCAATAGAACTCGACCCGAATAATTTTTTGGGCTACTGGATTCTAGGAAGAATCTATCACAATAGAGATCGTGATAAGGAGGCGATAGAATTATTTCAGAAAGTAATAACGCTAAATCCTGATTTCTATTCAGCTTATGGTGACTTACAAATAGTATATGCAAGACTGGGAGAAAACGAAAAACATCAGGAAATTATTCAGGCATCTATAAAAGTGTACGAAAGATACTTATCTCAGCATCCTGATGATGCCCGTGGACATATATTCTATGCTACTGCTCTGGTGATGATCGGAAAGAAGGATGAAGCAAAAATTCAGGCAGCAAAAGCACTTGAATTAAGTCCGGATGATCCCTTGATGCTCTATAATGCATGTTGTTTTTACTCACAAATGGGTGAAAAAAAATTAGCAATTGAATCTCTTAAGAATGCTTTTTCCGCAGGTTATGCAAATTATGACTGGTTAAAAAGAGATACCGATCTTGATCCAATCCGAAATGAACCTGAATATATTGAATTGATGAGAGGAAAATAATTTATGATTGGAACTACCATTTCTCATTACAACATTGTTGAAAAAATCGGCGAAGGCGGGATGGGGATTGTCTATAAAGCTGAGGATACAAAGTTAAAACGGGATGTAGCTATAAAGTTTCTGCCTCATCAAATATCTTCCGATGAAGATGAACGCAAACGGTTTAAGATTGAAGCACAGGCAGCAGCATCTTTAAATCATCCTAATATCTCAACAATAC
>JAUSIA010000393.1 GCA_030648225.1 Ignavibacteria bacterium
TAAATTTGTGTGGTGGAAAGATTTTCGTGACCAAGTATTTCTTTAACTGCTATCAGATCAGCACCATTATCAAGCATATGAGTTGCTGCGCTGTGTCTTAAAATGTGTGGGCTTTTTTTCTTTAAATCAGTAACCAAAGATAAATATTTATTTACAAGCCTGTGAACCAATCGTGGATAAATTCTTCCTCCGCTTTTTGTTATAAAAAGAGGATTATAAATACTTTCAAACTTTTTTGTATTAAAATATTCTTTTAGTACTACTATTGACTTTTCGCCAACAGGAACGATTCTTGTCTTACTCCCCTTTCCAAAAACCCTTAATGTCTTTTCTTTCAGGTTAAGATCTCCAAAATTCAATTTGCACAATTCATCAACCCGGATGGCACATCCATAGAGAATTTCAAAAATAGCTTTTATCATTTCGGAGTTTTCATCTTTTTCAATTTCTTTATATGCTTCTAATATTGCTGTCACAGATGCAACTTCAGGTAACTTTCTTTTTGCTTTTGGACCTCTGATTGCTGATGCAGGATTAGTATTAATGTATTCGTTAAGATATGCAAATTTAAGAAGTCCCTTAATAGATGATATTTTTCTTGAAATAGATTTGCGTTCTATTCCGGTTTCACTTAAAACCATTAAATAGGATTTTATAAATTTTTCAGAAATTCCTGATATTTCTTTGTTATTATATTCTTTGCAGTAAGAATTAAACCCATCAAGATCTGCCTTGTAAGATTTAATGGTATTTGGAGAATAGCGTTTTACACTCTTCAAATTCTGAAGATATTCTTCTGTTACTTTTTCAACTAACATTAAAATTTATTTTTCAACTTCTTCAACTTCAGCCGGGATAACTTCTTCGTTACAAACCGGGCATTTTAGATAGTTCCCTTTCTTTACAGAATACCGCTGAAGCATATAATCTGAATCGCCATTAGGACAAGCTTGAGCTACAGGTTTGTACCAACTAACAAAATCACAATTGGGATATCTTGAACATCCGTAGAATACTTTATTTCTTTTTGATTTTCTCTCTACAACTTCACCTTGCTTACATTTAGGGCAGGAAATTCCAAGCGTAATATTCTTTACAAAGTCACATTCAGGATACCTTTCGCATCCAATAAATCTTCCAAACTTTCCTTCCCTGAAAACAGTCCGGCTTCCGCATTTTTCACAAGTTTCCTCTGTATATTCAGGTTCTTTACTCGCTGCGGCAATTTCACGGAAAGATTTTATATTTTTACAATTTGGATAATTGGTGCATGCAAGATACTTTCCATAACGCCCTACCTTAATTTCCATTTCACTTCCGCAAACATCGCAATAAATTTTTTCAACTTTATCTTCAACAAGCTTTAATGATTCTGAGAAAGGATTGTAAAAATCATTTAATACTTTTACATATTCTATATCGCCATTGGCTATAAGATCAAGTTCATTTTCCATCAGAGAGGTAAAGTCTTCGTTAATTATCTTTGGAAAATTTTTAACAAGAATATTATTAACCTGTATTCCAAGTTTAGTAGGAATAAGTTTTTTATCAACTTGTTCAACATATTTTCTATCCTGTATTGTACTTACAATTAATGAGTAAGTGCTTGGTCTTCCAATGCCTTTATTTTCAAGTTCTTTTATAAGTGAACTTTCTGTAAATCGTGCTGGTGGTTTTGTAAAATGCTGTGTCTTCTTGAGTTCTTCAAGAGAAAGTTTGTTACCATTTTCAAGTCCGAGAGGAATTTTTTCATTTCTATATTCAGCTTTTTCATCTGCATCAGATTTTTGTTCAGCAACATCTTCATAAACCTGCATAAAACCATTAAACTTTACTGCATTCCCAAATGCTTTAAAGAGGAATTCATCTGCAGTAATATCAATAACCGTAGTTTCAAATTGTGCAGGATTCATTTGAGATGCAACAAACTTCTTCCAGATTAATTCATAAAGTTTAAAAGTTTTGTTATCAACAAAATTTTTAACAAACTCAGGAGTATATTTTAATGAAGTTGGTCTTATTCCTTCGTGTGCATCCTGAACATTAGCTTTTTTCTTTTCATAACTATTTGGAGATTCGGGCAGATATTCTTTTCCAAAAGAATCTTTAATAAAATCTCTTACTAAAGAAATAACCTCTTCACTTATTCTTGTTGAATCGGTTCTCATATAAGTAATTAACCCTACTGTTCCTTCATTTCCAAGATCAATTCCTTCGTATAACTTTTGTGCAAGAAACATTGTTTGCTTTGGACGCATCCCAAGTCTTCTCGAAGCTTCAGCCTGCATTGTACTTGTAATAAAAGGTGCGGAAGGATTTCTTTTAGTGTTCCTCTTAACAATATTAGTTATTTGAAATACTTTTTTTGATAAAACTCTTTCAAATATTTCTTTTGCAGATTCAGCATTGGTAATTGCAAAATTCTTCTCAAAAAATTCTTTCCAATCATCATCAGACATTTTTGGTTTGGGAGGAATTTTAAGATCCTTATTTTCAATGCTAAACAGCTTTGCCTTGAATGTTTCCCCTTTATCAGTTTTGAAGATAGCCCAGATTGACCAATGCTCAGTAGGGATGAATTTTTCTACTTCTCTTTCCCTGTCACAAATAAGTTTTAAAGCAACAGATTGAACTCTTCCTGCAGAAAGTGATGTGCTTCCTGAAATTTCAATTATAGCTTTCCATAAGAAAGGACTAATCTTATAACCAATTATTCTGTCCATTACTCTTCTTGCTCTTTGAGATGAAACAAGATTTTTATCAATCTGGCGAGGGGCATTCATAGCTTTTGTAACGCCATTCTTTGTTATCTCATTGAAAAGAACACGATAAATTTTTGTTTCCCCTTTTCCATTAAGAATATCAGCAATATCCTGGGCTATTGCTTCACCTTCACGGTCAGGATCAGTTGCTATGTAAATGTTCTTACTTTTTGCGGCAAGAGCTTTTATCTTCTTTATAATGTCGCCTTTACCGCGGATAGTTACATACTGAGGTTCAAAATTATTGTCTATATCTACGCCAAGCTTTGTTTTTGGCAGGTTGCGGATATGCCCGACTGTAGCCTCAACCTTATAGTCTTTTCCAAGGTATTTATTTATCGTCCGTGCTTTCGACGGAGATTCTACTAATACTAAATTTTTAGCCATTCAAATTTCTAATTTATAAGATCGGAAGAGTATAAAATTGCCCTGCTTCCGGGTAATGTAAAATTATTTAACTCAAGAAAGAGGGATAATATAAGCAAACTTAACTGCTCAAATGAAACTTCCTGACCACCGAACAACTTAATTTGTTCCATAATGAGTTCCAAATCGCTGTTTGTAATTAACCCTTTATTGTAGAAATGTAACAGATAATTATAATTTTTCAAACCAATCTGGGTAATTTCTTCATCTGAAAGTATTCTGAAACTACGAAAATCTGCAGAATCTCCATAATAATGGCTAAATGATTCATTCATTAATTTATCATAAATCCAGCTATAGACAGCAGCAACTGCGCTTTTTTCAAATTTATACTTTTTGTTTAACCTGTTAAAAGTTTTTTCTGCAGGTTCAGAGTTTAGATTATTAATAACTTCTTCCAGCACTTTTGCAATTTCTCTCATCATATCTTATACTAATTAATTACTAATCTATATTTATTATATAACTGGTTTTCAAGTTTCTTTATCACAATACTATCTTTTTGTGATTGGTCGTCGAATCCGAGGAGATGCAAAAATCCATGTATAATAAGTCTCATAATTTCGTCTTTTAATTTTACTCCATATTTTTTAGCATTAGATGCAGCATGATCAATAGAGATGTAGATTTCGCCATCAAGCTTGTTTTGTGATTCAGAATAATCAAAAGTGATTATATCTGTAGAGTAATTGTGATCCAGAAATTCTTTATTGATTCTCATTATTTCTTTTCTATTTACAAAATTTATTATAATACCTGATATATCGAACTTCAGTTCCTTCTTTAATTCTTTAACGATATTATGAATAAATATTTTATTGATCTCAGCATCTTTAAGAACATTTATAGAAAGATTTTTGACCACTACATATCCCGGTATTTAATAGAATTAAAAGAAGTATCAGCATATTTTTTATACCGGATAGCTGAATTTTCAAACTCTATCAATTCATCATCTGTAAGATCTCTTATAACTTTAGCAGGAATTCCCGCAACAAGCTTGCCCGATGGTACAACAAAATTTGGTTTAACAACAGAACCTGCCGCAACCATAGATTTTTCTTCTACTATTGCTCCGTCAAGAACTATACCGCCAATTCCTATAAGTGTTAAATCCATTATAGTACAGCCATGAAGAACGGCAGAGTGTCCTACAGTTACTTTATTACCTACAATTAGTGGATTTTTACCAGTGACATGAAGAACCGAATTGTCCTGTATATTTGTTAATTCACCGATTCTGATATAATTAACATCTCCCCTAATGATGGAATTATACCAGACACTTGAGTACTTCCCAATCTCCACATCACCAATAATTTTTGTACCTGAAGCCAGAAAAACATTTATAGCTATTTTAGGAATCTTATCCAAATAAGGAAAAATCTTTTCTTCCATCCTAACCTTTAAATTGTGGAGGCTGCCATCCTTCTCTTTTCCATTTCACCAATTCAAGTCTCACATTTCCAATAAGAACTTTCATATTAGCAACAACAGGGATGGATGCTTCATCATTAGTAAACCAACCTTCAAAATATCCAGTAAGGCCAAAGATACTTATAAAATCCAATTCACCATCAAGGCGTACACAGGCAATATCATAATCAACTGCATCAATTGAAACATCGGTTACTTCTTTATAAAAATTAATTTTTGTTGTTACTTTCTTTTCTGTAACAAAGCATGGCACATCAACAGATTTGTTTTGCCCGCTGTTCATTCTTGCATAGTAAAAAATTGATAGACCATCCTGGTAAAATTTTTCAACAGTTCCGGTGCTGTCCGTCCATACTTTTGCAGGTTTAAATCTTCCTTTTTTCACTCTTATTTTTTTTCATCATAATTAAAATAATATTCCGTATAGGTGAATTGTTCTTCTTCCTTAGATATTCCTCTGAAAAAGTAGGAGTAATAGTTACTGCTCACATTGCTTTCATAAGTCTGATGAAGAGTTACAAAAGGAATTCCGGAATAGGAATCTATATAAGCAATAGTGTTGTAGTAAGTTTTGCCGTTAACAGTTTTTTTATCACGAACTTTTATCTTCACCTCTCCGAGTTTCACAAGAGAATAACTAACAAGGTAAGTTAACTCTTCCCCTACTGAAAGACTCTTATCAGACTGAAAGGAGAAGTTAACGGCTGCTTTTGAATTCTTACCCGGAGAGATAAAACAAAAGATCATGAAAATAGTAGTTATCAAAAACTTTGAGAAAATTTTCATTTTAGCTTAGCAAGGTCCTTTGCTTCATTAAAAAGAGTAACAGCTTTTGAAACCTGGTTATCAGAAGATAAAAGAACAGAAAACCATCCTTCATTTTTCCAGAAGTTTCTTGCAATCTGGGCTTTAAGTCTAGCAAGAATATATTCCTCATCCTTTTCAAAATCTTCAGAAACAAACTTAACATTTTTTGTTTCTGCAAATGAGATAAAGTTCTTAACAATAT
>JAUSIA010000344.1 GCA_030648225.1 Ignavibacteria bacterium
TTTTTCTTTCTTTATTTCCTTTTCCTCTTTTATTTCCTTTTCCTTCTTTATTTTTTCCACAACTTTTCTTTTTTCCTCTTCAAACTCAACATCCGGAAGAGATTTGGTTTCCTCCTTTGTTTTTATTTCATCTTCAATTACTTTTTCATCAGGTGGTTCTTGTTTTATTACCGGCTTTGTAAAAAGAATCTTCTTTAACTCATTAGTCTGAACTTTCTTTTTATTATCCTTAACCTCTTTATGAAGCAGTTCAATCATTTCATTAAGATTTTTTTCTTTCAGATATGCTTCAATAAGAACAGGTTGAACTGAGGATTTTGATATTCCCCCATCATTATAAAAATCAGAAATGGAATTAAGTGCATCGGAAATAATATCTTCTTTCTTTGCGGTTAAAAGTTCAGTATCAATTTTATCTAAGATTTGCAGGAACTCATCTTTTCCCAGGCTAACGATTTTTCTTTTGGAGATGTATGAGTTGATAATTTCTTTTAAGTAATCATAATAGTAGATAAAGTTAAGATATACTTTTATTTCAGCAGTGCTCTTTGATTCTTCAGCATTTTTAAAAATTAAATTTGTAAATGTTGATTTGGGCTGAACACAAAAGTTTGCATTAAAAACAACACCTTTTTTTATGTAATCTTCAACTTCATTGTAAGAAAGCTTTTTTGTCTTTTTTATTTCATTGGAAATAAGATTAAAGTATTCAGCAATCTTCGCTCCAGAATAATCAAAGCGCGAGTTTTCAAGAAGTATTTTTCTGTCTTCATAAATCAGTAAATCAAGTCCGCCGGAAATATATTTTATTAATGCTGGATGAAGTTCAATTCTGAAGAGCTCATCAAATATAAATGATGAACTTAAAGATTTTATTTTATTCAGATTAAAATCTGTTATGAATTGTATCTCTTTTTCAAACATTGTTTTCTGCTTTAAGATTCTTTTTTCTTCATTCAAAATATAAGGAATAAAGGTATAAAAGATATAGAAGCATACAGGTATAAAGCAAAAAGTTCGATTGCAATTCGTACATATACCCAATGGAATCCACGTAGTAGAACTTCGACATACAAATGGCAATTTGTTCGATTGTCGCGCTTCTCTTTTTGTTATAGTTTTACTCCCGTGAATATGGTTCAGAAGAAAATGAAATGACAATTGCACTTTTGGAGTCACGATGTTTGATGAAAGCAGATTACGAAATTTTTATCAGAAGAGAAAGCTGAATAATTTCTGAACTACGGCTTTACGATACCTTTAAGGTTAAGAAAAGTATGATAAATGATAGATTGATTTGTGGGTAAATATCCGATAGGAAAGATCGTAAAGCCATTTTTCTTTCCTTATTTAATTTTTCTATAAATATGTCATCCCTCTGGGATTATGAAATACAAATCCCGTTAGGGATGAAATATTTATAATTAAAAGTTACTACCCACTGAATTAAATCCCGTAGGGATGATATATTGCTCTCATTTCATTGCAAAGGCGGGACTTCTTATCATGGCAAATCCCCGATTTATCCCGTAGGCATTCAATTAAAAAATACAAAAATGAATAAGCCAGGAATAGTTGTTATTAATTAAATTGAATAAATTTCATAGCATTCCTAACGGAGTGCATAATATTTTTTGGTTATTATATTTCTACAAACATTTGGCTCCTCTGGAGCTAATCTTAACTTTGGCATAATTAATTTAGAACTCCTTTAGGAGTTCAATATTTGTAGAAATGAAAAACCCCAATAAGAACCGAACTCCATTAGGAGTTCTATATTAAGTTAGCAGTTAGTTTAGTATATAAAAATGGTTTCTCAAATGAGATTGCTTCGCTTCCCGGCAAAGGCGGGACTGCCAATGACACTTGGATAAAGCACCGACCTTATTTTATCCTGACCTCAGCCAGCACAGGCATATGATCTGAAGGATATCGCCCATCAAATGTATCTGTAATTATAATATGTTCTTTAACTTCAACATTATTTTTAATAAAGATATAATCAATCTTATCCCCTTCTTCCAAAGATTTCCCAAAATCATTAAGGGTTATATTGGGACTTTCTTTGCTGGTCTGTGCATCAAATAAATAATTTCTCCTGCCTCCCGTAAGAATTTTATATCCTTTGGATTCAGGTTTGAAATTCAAATCACCTATTATTACTGCAGGAGTTTTTACCTGCAATCTCAGCAACTTTATCATTCAGCAGATATAGCTTTTGCTCTTGTTAAAAGAAAATCTTTAAAGTAGCCAACTCTTTATTTAGATATTATAATATCGCAAAATTAAATTTCAACAATTTGTTGTTAAATGATTTTTCTTTCACCATATTTTACTGTCATTAATCCAATTTAATTATATTTTTTAGGAGGGCACTATGCAAAAATTAAGCGGGCTTCTATCCGTTTTATTTCTTTTTCTTTTCCTCAGCACTTTTTCTTCTGCACAACAGTGGTCTGCTGAACAGCAGGATGTCTGGAAAGGAGTACAGACTTACTGGGAAGCAGGAATGTCATCAGATCCATCATCTATGTTATCCTATTGGGATGATTCATATTATGGATGGTCTTATGAAAACGGCG
>JAUSIA010000404.1 GCA_030648225.1 Ignavibacteria bacterium
ATAAAGGAATTCAAAAAGGAACTTAAAAATCTGTATGGAGAGAAGTTTAAAAAAATTATTCTTTTTGGTTCTTATGCAAAAGGAAAGTTTAATGAAAATTCAGACATTGATCTAGTTATCGTTCTTAAAAGTATTGAATCACCAGGTAGAGAAATAGATAGGATGATTGACATTATAACTGAAATCAATTTGAAATATAATGTTCTGCTTTCAGTAGTTCCTGTTTCTATAAATGACTATAAAAATTTGAATAGCCCTCTCCTTATCAATATTAGAAAAGAAGGGATTACCTCTTGAAAGAAGTAGAATCATTAGTAAAACGTGCAGACAGATACATGCTAACTGCAGAGTTTTTGTTGAATGAAGGAGACTATGAATCTTGTGTATCGAGAATTTATTATGCTATGTATTTTTCAGCTCAGGCTTTGTTACTTAAAAATAATCTAACATATTCATCTCATAAAATGACAATTTCTGCCTTTGGAGAGAATTTTATAAAGACCGGAATTTTTCCCAAAGAGATGGGAAGAGAATTCAATAGAGCTTTTGACAAGAGACAAATAAGCGATTATTCTCACAATTTTATTATTGATAAAAAAGAAGCTGAAGAATTATTATTGAGCGGCAAAAATTTTGTACAGAATGTTAAAAAATATTTAGATAAATAATCCTGCTGTTAATCTTTTTTCAGTAAAGCCACATTCTCAATATGAAAAGTATGAGGGAACATATCAACAGGTCTCATCTTAATTAATTTATAACCTGCTTCTGAAAATAATTTTATATCTCTTGCCTGCGTTGCAGGGTTGCAGCTAACATAAACAATTTTTTCGGGATTTATTTTAATAACATCATCAACTGTGTTTTTATGCAAGCCGCTTCTTGGAGGATCAAGAATTATTAATGATGGCAGAGGAATTTTATTCTCTTCTACTACAGGAAGAAATGATTTGTAAAGATCTGCATTAAAGAACCGGACATTTTTTATCTCATTTAATTCTGCATTTACTTTTGCATCTTCAATTGCAGACTCAACCGATTCAAAAGCATAAACTTCTTTTGCATGTTTGGAGATGTAAATTGCAATTGTACCTGCCCCCGAATAGAGATCATAAACAACTTCATTACCTTTGAGTTCTGCAAAATCCAGAGCTGTCTGGTAAAGTTTTTCTGCCTGCAAAGTGTTTGTCTGGAAAAATGAATTAGCACTTATCCTGAATGTATATTCTCCAATCATATCTGTTATAAATCCTTCACCATAAAAAATCTTTTCATAATCACCAACCGCAACAGAAGCTTTCTTTTCATTTATGTTATTTACTATTGTAGTTATTTCAGGGAATTCTTTCACAAGCAGATTCGAATAATTTTTTATCAAGGTATCATCTTCGTAAGCAGTAACAATATTTACCATTAAATCTTTAGTATGGTAAGCCTGACGTATAACAAGATTACGCAAATAACCTGTATCTGTTTTTGTTGAATAAATCGAAGTGTTTCTATTCTTAAAAAAATCTCTTGTGTAGTTTAAAATATTTTTACTTAATTCTGATTGAAGGTAACATACATCAATATCAAGAACTTTATCATAAACATTTGGAACATGAAGTCCCAGTGCAAAAACCTGCCCCGCCCTGGCGGGGTCTTTATCAAATTCTTTCCCAGAATTTATTTCATTTTCGGTCAGCCATCTTTTATCGCTGAAAGAGAATTCCATTTTGTTCCTGTAAAAGAAAATATTTTCTGAAGGGATTATCGGAAGTATTTCAATCCCGGACTGTAAGGAAAAGCCCCCAAGTTTGTTGAAGATTTCTTCAACCTGCTTCTGTTTATATTTTATTTGTGCTTCATAAGAAAGATCCTGCTGCTTGCATCCGCCGCATGTTCCAAAATATTTACATCTTGCAGTAGTGCGTTCTGGTGATGAGGAAATAATTTCAACTGCCTTAGCCTCTGCGAATGACTTTTTTATTTTAGTAAGCTTTGCTTTTACCCTATCGCCGGGATAAGAACCCTGAACAAAAACAACAAAATTTCTTTCATCTTCCTCATTCTTCTTTATCCTGGAAATTCCTTTTCCTTCAAATGCATAACCTTCAATATCGAGCTCTAATAAATCACCTTTCTTCATCAATGTTCCCTTCGGAGTTCAAGTGCAAGTTCAAGATTAAGTGTAAGAAGTTTCAAGTATTTTTCCACTTGAACTTACTCTTGAACTTGAACTTTTTGCAGCACCATCATTTTGTAACCTATGTATTTATCTCCGCCAAGCTTTAAATAAGCATTTGCCTCATGACTATATGTCTTTAACATCTTCTTAAAACTTTTAGCCTCTTCATCAGAAAATTCTTTTGAAGATTCCTGAAGAAGTATTTTACTCATTGAATAAAAATCTTTCAAAGTATTTGATAAATCCTTTTCAAGTATCAAATCAAATCCTTTTGATAAATAAAATTCTTTTAATTCTTCTTTGTACAAAGGTGCAAGATTGCTTTTTTCCCAAATATCTTTTACAAATTTCGGCGGAGTTTCTGTCAGGCTTACAATTTCTCCAATGCAAAAAAATCCATCTGGTTTAAGAATTCTCTTTATCTCTTTAATAATCCTATTTCTTTTCTTTGTCCCTGTTGAACCCTGTGAATAAATAATATCAAACTTATCTGCTTTGAAATCGGTATTATCATATTCCATCAGTCGGACGTTTATTTCTTTGATCTTTGATAATGCAAATCTTGATTGGACCAGCGAATCTTCATCTTCAATAATAAGATAAACCTCACCCGCATTTTTCTGATGAAATATCTTTGCTATTTCTTCACTTCCTGCACCGGCTACAAGCATAGATTTATTTTCTGCATTTACTAAATCCAGGAAAGCAGAAATTTGTTTATCTGTTCCGGGGAGTAAGATTTTATTGGTTAATTTCATTGTTAATTGTTTCTAATTTAGCATTTCTAAATTTATAAAAGTTGATGCATAAATACTTACCCATTACTTTCATTTATCATTATTTAAATTGCCTTTATATATGGCTTCTGCTATTTTTGAGGCAATATTTATAATGAGATAAATCAATTCTTTCATCTTTAAATTCAAAGAGGATTTAATGAAAAAGCTTCTTCTTATTTTTCTTCTTATTCCATTTTTTGTAACAGCCCAGAATAAAAGAGCAATGACAGTGGAAGATCTCTGGGCAATGAAAAGAATAAACAGCTTTGATGTTTCTTCTGATGGAAAGATAGTCTTTGCCTCGACTTCTTATAATATCGAAGAGAATAAAGGGAACTCCGATATCTATTTAATTAATTCTGATGGAAGTAACCTTCGAACTCTGAAAAATTCTGAAAAGAATGAATCAAGTCCGCTGTTTGTTCCTAACTCAAATAAAGTCAGCTATTTATTTGAAGGACAAATCTGGACATGCAATCCTGATGGCTCCGGTGAAGAAAAATTAACAGATGTTTATACTAAAGTAACAGAATATAAATGGTCTCCATCAGGCAATAAAATACTATTTACTTCTTCTGTTTATCCTGATTGCGAAACGCAGGAATGCAACAAGCAAAAAGATGAAGAGAAAGAGGCAAGCAAAGTAAAAGCAAGCATCTTTACAGAATTAATGTACAGGCATTGGGATGAATGGAGAGGTGGTAAAGTAAGCCAGCTTTTTTTATTCGATGTAAAAGAAAAATCATTTGTAGATGTTACTTTTAATAATGATTTTGATGTTCCACCAATTGCTTTAGGCAGTTCAAATGATTACAACTTTTCTCCAAATGGAAAGCAAATTGCTTTTACAATGAATAGCGACAAGTTTATAGCTACAAGTTCTGATAATGATATTTATACTTTAGATTACTTAGATGATGTTCAAACAGGAAAAAAAATTCCTTCTGTACAACTTTATGAAGGAGATGGAAATGATAACCAGCCTGTCTATTCTCCTGACGGAAAATATATTGCATTCACCTCAATGAAAAGAGCTGGCTTTGAAGCGGATAAACAAAATTTAATCGTATACAACAGGGAAAAGGAAACTTATGAATCAATGACTGATAATTTTAATTTATCTGTGGGAGAATTTATCTGGTCGGATGATTCAAAGACAATTTATTTCACTGCTGAGAATGAAATATATAATTCAATCTATAAGGTTAATATTGAAAGCCCTGATGTAGAGCTCTTTTATAAAGAAAATATAAATTCACATATTAAGCTTTCAAAAGATGGTAAGACTCTTTTCTTTCTTAAACAAAGATCTGATCTTCCCGATGAAATTTTCTCAATCAGTACAAATGGTAAAAATACTTTGAAGCAAATCACATTTATTAATAAAGATGTGCTTTCACAAATAGAATTTAATCCAATAGAAACATTCTGGTGTGAAGGTGAAAACGGGGATATGGTTCAATCAATTTTAATAAAGCCGCCATTTTTCGATCCAGCAAAAAAATACCCGATGATATTTTTAATTCACGGTGGTCCGCAAGGTCACTGGGCAGATGATTTTCATTACAGGTGGAACATACAATTGTTTGCTTCAGAAGGTTACGTTGTAGTTGCGCCAAATCCAAGAGGCAGCACAG
>JAUSIA010000410.1 GCA_030648225.1 Ignavibacteria bacterium
TGATACACTTTGCTCTGAAGATGATCCTGTTTTATTGGAAAAAATTATTTTCCCGGAACCTGTTATTCAAATTGCCATTGAACCTAAAACCAAAGCAGATCAGGATAAACTTTCAGAATCATTAAACAGATTATCTGATGAAGATCCGACATTTAGAATAAATGTTGATGATGAAACCGGACAGACATTGATCAGCGGGATGGGTGAACTTCATCTTGAAATCCTCGTTGACAGACTGAAGAGGGAATTTAAAGTTGAGGCTAATGTGGGTAAACCTCAGGTTGCTTATAGAGAAACAATTACTCAAACAGTTTCATCTGAAGGTAAATTTATTAAACAATCCGGTGGACGTGGAAAATATGGACATGTTTGGATTGAATTAGAACCGAATGAACCAGGTAAAGGTTATGAATTTGAAAATGCAATTGTTGGTGGTGTGGTTCCAAAAGAATATGTCGCTCCGGTTTCAGCCGGAATCCAGGAAGCTATGAGAAATGGTGTAGTAGCCGGATTTCCTGTAGTTGATATTAAAGCAAAACTTTTTGATGGTTCTTACCATGATGTTGATTCCGACGAGATATCATTTAAAGTGGCAGGTTCAATAGCATTTAAGCAAGGTGCCAAGAAAGCTAAACCTGTTCTTCTTGAACCGATTATGGAAGTTGAAGTAGTGACACCTGAAGAATATCTTGGCGATGTAATGGGAGACTTAAACTCCCGTCGTGGTAAGATTGAAGGATTTTCAGCGCGTAAAGATGCACAGGTAATTAAAGCACGTGTTCCTCTGGCAGAAATGTTTGGCTATGCTACTATCCTTAGATCTATGACCCAGGGACGTGCAATTTATACAATGCAGTTTACAGTTTATCAGGAAGTTCCTAAATCTATTGCTGATGAGATAGCAGAAAAATCGCTCGGTAAAAAAACAGTGTCAGTTTAATAAAGAACAATTATAAAGAAAATAAAATTAAAGGAGATTTAGATGGCAAAAGAAAAATTTGATAGAAGTAAACCTCACGTTAACGTAGGAACTATCGGTCACGTGGATCATGGTAAAACTACTTTAACAGCTGCCATCACAATGGCTCTTAATAAAAAAGGCTTATCAGAAGTAAGAACATTTGACAGTATTGATAATGCCCCTGAAGAAAGAGAAAGGGGTATTACGATTGCAACTGCTCACGTAGAATACTCAACTGAAAAGAGACACTACGCTCACGTTGATTGCCCCGGTCACGCAGATTATGTTAAAAACATGATAACAGGTGCTGCACAAATGGACGGGGCTATTCTTGTAGTTGCCGCAACAGATGGCCCAATGCCTCAGACGAGAGAACACATTCTCCTTGCACGCCAGGTAGGTGTTCCGAGAATTGTTGTTTTCATGAATAAAGTTGATATGGTAGATGATCCTGAATTAATTGAATTAGTTGAAGTTGAATTAAGAGATCTTTTAAATTCATATGAATTCCCTGGTGATGAAATTCCAATTATAAAAGGATCAGCTCTTAAAGCTCTTGAAGCTGCAACATCAAATGCGGCATTAGATGATCCTCGTTATAAATGTATTTGGGAATTAATGGATGCGGTAGATAGTTATATACCAATTCCGGAAAGAAATGTTGATAAACCTTTTATTATGCCTGTTGAAGACGTATTCTCAATTACCGGTCGCGGTACAGTTGCTACCGGGAGAGTAGAAAGAGGCCAGGTAAAAATTCAGGAAGAGCTTGAACTTATTGGTCTTGGAGTTCATAAGAAAACAGTTGTTACAGGTATTGAAATGTTCAGGAAAGAACTTGATTCTGCAATGGCTGGTGATAACGCAGGTATTCTTTTAAGAGGTGTTGATAAGGATGAAATTGAAAGAGGAATGGTGCTTGCAAAACCAGGTTCTATTACACCTCATAAGAAATTTGATGGAGAAGTTTATATCCTTTCAAAAGAAGAAGGTGGAAGACACACTCCTTTCTTCAATGGATACAGACCCCAGTTTTATTTCAGAACAACTGACGTAACTGGTGTAGCTTCTCTTCCTACCGGAACCGAAATGGTTATGCCGGGAGATAGAGTGATGTTATCTATTGATTTGATTTCTGAAATAGCAATGGAAGAAGGTTTACGTTTCGCTATTCGTGAGGGAGGCAGAACTGTTGGTGCAGGTGTTGTAACTAAGATCATTCAATAATCTTGAAAAATTAAAAACAGAAAGGGAGATGAAACTCCCTTTTTTGTGTCCTAAATATTAAGGAGTTAAAAATTGCCCGGCCAGAAGATAAGGATAAAATTAAAATCTTACGATCATATACTTATTGATAAATCTGCAGAGAAAATTATTAAAACTGTAAGAAGCACAGGTGCAGTAGTTTCGGGGCCTATTCCTTTACCAACAAGACGCACTGTTTACACTGTTTTAAGATCACCTCATGTTGATAAGAAATCAAGAGAGCAGTTTGAGACAAGGGTGCATAAGAGAATAATTGATATTCATAACTCCAACAATAAAACAGTTGATTCATTAAGCAAGCTGGATATTCCGGCTGGTGTTGATATAGAAATTAAGCTTTAAAGGGAAAAAGATGTCCGGTTTAATCGGAAGAAAAATAGGAATGTCAAATATTTTTAATAGTCTGGGAGAGCTTGTTCCGGTTACTGTAATCCATGCAGGTCCCTGCAAAGTGGTTTCGGTCCGGACAAAAGAAAAAGATGGTTATGAAGCTCTTCAACTTGGATTTGGTGAGAAGAAAGAAAAGAAAGTTTCTAAACCTGTTTCCGGACAATTCAAAAAAAATAATTTATCTCCCAGTCTTGTATTAAAAGAATTTAAGTTTCCTTCTGCAGTTGAATTTAAAATTGGTGATGAAGTTAAAGTTGATCTTTTTAAAGAAGGAGAAAGAATTAAAGTAAGAGGAGTGAGTAAAGGCAAAGGTTTCCAGGGAGTTATGAAAAGACATAACTTTAGCGGAGTTGGAGGAACAACTCATGGACAGAGTGACAGATTAAGAGCTCCCGGATCTGTTGGTGCAAGCTCTTATCCCTCAAGAATATTTAAGGGACAAAGAATGGCTGGAAGAACAGGGCATAGTAATGTAACTGTTTCTAATTTGAGAGTAGTTAAAATTGTACCTGAAGAAAATTTAATTTTAGTTAAAGGTGCAATTCCCGGTGCAATAAACTCAATTGTTGAACTGATTAAGCCATAGGCTTATAAAAAAGAAATAATCTATTAAAATGAAATTAGATATTTATAATATAGATGGTAAAGTAAGCGGTAAAAAGATAGAATTACCAAAAGATATTTTTGGAATAGAACCAAACGATCATGCAATATACCTTTCTGTTAAAGCTTTTCTTGCTAACCAGAGGCAGGGAACTCATAAAGCCAAAGAGAGAGGCGAAGTAAGAGGAGGCGGTAAAAAGCCATGGAAACAGAAAGGGAGAGGCGGTGCCCGTGCAGGTACAATTCGTTCTCCTTTGTGGGCCGGTGGAGGAAGAATTTTTGGTCCACGTCCAAGGGATTACAGACAGGATTTACCAAAAAAAGTTAAAAAGCTTGCAAGAAGATCGGCATTCA
>JAUSIA010000412.1 GCA_030648225.1 Ignavibacteria bacterium
AAGTAGACTCCGAGCTAAAGAAAAGAACTAAAGAACTTGAAATTGAAAAAATTAAAACCGATGAACTTCTTCATAATATGTTTCCATCCGAAATTGTAAAAGAGCTGAAATCAAAGGGAGCTGTTAGTCCAAAACATTATGATTCTGTTTCAATACTTTTTACAGACTTTGATAACTTTACAACTTTTGCTTCCAAACTTTCTGCAGATAAACTTGTTAAAGACCTTAATCATATTTTTACCAATTTTGATTTTATACTTGATAAACATGGATTGGAAAAATTAAAAACTATAGGTGATTCTTACATGATTGCCGGCGGTTTACCTAATGTAACAGATGATCATGCAATCAAAATTACCAGGGCGGCAATGGAAATGCAGGAAATTGTACATGAAGTTAATGACAAACATGAATTCAGTTGTAAAATGAGAGTAGGAATTCATACAGGTCCCTGTGTTGCCGGCATTGTTGGAATAAAAAAATATACTTATGATGTATGGGGTGATACTGTTAATATTGCAAAAAGGCTGGAATCAAATTGTGAGCCCGGGCGTATTAATATTTCAAGAGCGACATATGATCTTGTTAAAGACAAATTTGAATGTGAATACAGAGGCTGCATAGAAGCAAAGGGGAAAGGGGAGATTGATATGTTTTTTGTTAAAGCCCTTAAATCTGCCACAGTAAATATTTCGTAAATTACCTTCATAATTTTTTAAGGCTAAGGCGAAGGCTAAGATTGATTAATTAAAATCCATGTATCATTACCATCGTGCAAACATTCTTTCTGTTATTATTATTTCCTGAATATCATGGTTTAGTAATTATTTTTTAACTTATAATTTATAGTATGAATATCAGCTTAGTGCAATACAATCCTTCCTGGGAAAATAAAAAGAAAAATAAAGATAAGATCCTGGCATTATTGAAAGGAGAAATTTCTAAAAGTGATTTGTTAATTTTCCCCGAGATGACACTTACAGGCTTTTCAATGAATGCTGAAAAACTTTATGAAGAAAGGGAGGGAGAGAGTTTTCTTTTTTTTTCTGAACTTGCTAAAAAATTTTCAATTCAAATTATGGCAGGAATAATTGAAAAGGAAGGCAGTGATTATTTCAACACTCTTCTTCATATAGATGCTTCGGGTGGTTTGGTTAATTACTATAGGAAGATTCATCCCTTTTCTTTTTCAAATGAAGATAAATTTTATAAAGGCGGTGAAAAGCATGTCATTACAGAAATTGGTGAGTGGAAAATCGGTTTATCAATTTGTTATGATTTAAGATTTCCGGAACTCTTTCGTTTATATGCTAAGGAGAGAGTTGATTTAATAGTTAATATTGCTAACTGGCCAGTTACGAGAATTGATCATTGGCGAACATTATTAAAAGCAAGAGCAATTGAAAATCAATGCTATGTTGCAGGAGTAAACAGGGTAGGAGATGACCCGAATGCAGAGTATAATGGTTACAGCAGTGTTTTTGACCCAATGGGAAAAGAAATTATTTCAGTTGAAGATGAAGAAAGAATAATAGGAGTGGAATTAAATAAAGAATACATCCGCGAGGTGAGAGAGAAGCTTCCGTTTTTGGAGGATATGAGACTCATTAAATTATATATAAATCACTAAATGAAGGGGAACCCCTATGAGAACATCAAATAACAAAATAAATGCTTTCTTTTTTTCGTCTGCATTTATCGTATCATTTTTTTTCATCATTATAACATTCAGTAACTTCATCTATGCCCATTGTGATTCAATAGAAGGTCCGGTAGTAAAAGCATGTATTAATGCCATATTCTAAGAATTTTTTCCATAACGAAACCATTTTACTTATGGTTTGGTTTCCCATTGGTTTAAGTCGTGAAACCAGCCGGTCATATCCGGATTCATCGGAATAGTCGGGGATGATTAAAGAGAATTTTAGACTTAACTTAGTTGTTAATAATTATCTGATAGAAAATTATTATTCCCCGATAAATAATAATTATAATTACAGGATTGATAACACATAATAAAACCTTTAGATTAACCAAAGTGATAGGTTCATTCTTGAGATAATTATCTCTTCTTCAACACCTATCTCTAATTTGAAAATCAGCTAAGCAGAAATTTACATGATAAGGTATTTGAAAAACAGATTCCAACAGATCTTCATTAACATTAATTAAATCACATAAACAAAATAAGGAGGGTGCAATGGCTCAGGTTTCAATTAAGATGGTAGAAAAAGCAGGAATAGACGTTAAGAAACTTCTCGATCTGCTTGTAAGAAATGCTTCTGCTGAATTAACCACTTACTACTACTATACAATTCTCAGGGTTAATCTTATTGGATTGGATGGTGAAGGTCTCAAAGCTATTACCGAAGATGCAAGGATTGAGGACCGCAATCACTTTGAAGCTCTGGTTCCGAGGATTTATGAACTCGGGGGCGAGCTTCCGAGAAGCATGGTTGATTTCCATAACATCTCTGCATGTCCACCCGCATTTCTTCCAAAAGATCCGACAAACATAAAAGCTATGCTTAAAGTTCTTGTGAATGCCGAAAGATGCGCAGTAGCAGGGTACAGCGAAATCTGTAATATGACGGCAGGAAAAGATCATCGCACTTACGATTTAGCATTAGCAATTCTTCATGAAGAGATTGAGCACGAAGCATGGTTTGCGGAATTTCTCGGAGAAGGTCCATCCGGTCATGGTGGCGTAAGAACGATGGGACATTCACCTTACGTAAAAAGATTTTTACCAGGCGAACATTAAGCCAGCAGCTTGCCTGACCGAGGGCAGTTAATCCTATCAGGATTGCTAGAGGTTGTCTCAATAGGTCATTCTGAGGAGCAAAGCGACGAAGAATCTATTAATTTTACTCTGAATAATTGACCTTACTAAAGTTATAAAACAAACCCAATTTTCTAGAGAAATTGGGTTTGCAGAATAAAATAAACTAATCTGTATTAATCACATTATAAACAATTGATGCCAATGC
>JAUSIA010000413.1 GCA_030648225.1 Ignavibacteria bacterium
TAAATGTGCTTCAACACGTTTACATGTTTTACACTTTTCTTTGATTACTAGAGTAAATATCATTTCTAAAATTAGTATAAATAAATTTTTAGTTTTGTCAAGTCAAAGACATTTCTTTAATTCAGGTAAGCTTTTAATTTCTGTGGTTCATTTATTATCAATTTTTTCCTGTCAAAATTAATTATGTTTTTCTCCCGCAAATCTGTTAAAATATAGTTAACGGTTTGGCGTGAACATGCAGTTAATTCTGCTATGTCCTGGTGTTTAAGAAAGGGTTTAACAAAAATCTGATCTCCAACTTTTTTTCCGCTTTTATCAGTTAACCTTATTAAAAAAGATATAACCCGTTGGTGAGCATCTTTAAAAATGAGGTCTTCAATCCGTTCAGAAAAACTTTTCAGCTTTAATCCAATCAGCTTAATGAGTTTTAAATTTAAAGCAGGGTTTTTAATGATGAATTCACCAAGGTCACCTTTATTTATAGCACAAATAACAGAGGGTTCAATTGTTATGGCATAATCAGTTCTCATCCCTTCCTCTAAATAAGCCATCTCTCCAAAAATTTCGCCGGGATTTATCAAGGTAATTATATTTTCTTTTCCGTCAGGTGTATACTTGATAATTTTAACACGCCCGGTCTTTAAAAAGAAAATTGCTTTGGATGGTTCATTAGCAAAATAGATTGGTTCATTTTTAGCAAGCTCACGCATTGATGAAATCCGGCTTAATTCCATCTTACTTTCTTCTTTTAATCCCTTGAAGAGATTAAAATTTTCTAAGTACCATAACTTTGTTTTTTCAGCCATATTTTAAATTTTGATATAACTTTTTAAAGGAATGTTCAATTTTCAACAATCAATTTTAAATTCACAATTGAAAGTTAAAAATGAGATTTGAAAATTGAGTATTGAATATTATTTGTCCTTTTTTTGAATCATTGAAATTTCAAACTGTAAGAGATTATCTCCCAGGTTTTAATATGAAAGAATCCATGTTTGTATAAGCTAAACTACCTTTTTGCTCTCTTCCCAATACATATCCATTTCCTTTAAAGTAGATTCAGTCAGGTTTCTTCCCGATGCTGAAATTTTTTCTTCAAGATATTTAAATCGTCTCACAAATTTTTCGTTTGTTCTTCTCAAAGCATTCTCAGGATTTATTCCCAGGAATCTTGAATAATTAACTAAAGCAAAAAATACATCACCTAACTCATCTTCAAGATTCTCTTCCAAAATTTTCAACTCCACCTCATTATCTGAGCCTAAATTTTTAATTTTTCATTTTTAATTTTTTCGGCACGATGCATCTCCTCAATCTCTTCAATTACCTTTTTCCATACATCTTCCTTCTTCTCCCAATCAAAACCAACTTTGGAAGCTTTCTCCTGAAGTCTATGCGCTCTCTGAAGAGCAGGAAGAGCTGCTGGAACTCCATCTACAACTGACTTCCTTCCTTCTTTTATTTTTATGGCTTCCCAGTTTTTCTTTACATGATGAACACCGGTTACCTCTACGACCTGTCCCGCATTTGCAGGATCTCCAAAAACGTGCGGATGCCTTCTAATTAATTTTTCCTGGATAGAATCAATTACTTCTTCAAGCTTAAAATGATTTCCTTCTTCAGCAATAGTTGAATGAAACACAACATGAAGAAGGAGATCGCCCAATTCTTTTTTTAATTCATCATAGTTTTTGTGATCAATTGCTTCAACTACTTCATAGGCTTCCTCAATAGTTGCAGCTTTAATTGAATCGTTTGTTTGTTCTCTATCCCAGGGGCATTCTTTTCTTAATCTTTTAACTATCCCAACAAATTCCCGAAATCTATTTTCAATCATATTTAATATTCCTTAGTTTTAAAAACATTAGTTGTAAGATTTATCTTATAAAATAACAAAACCGGAGATTAAAATGATTGAGGAAAAAATTAAAGAGTTAGGTTATCAACTTCCCGAAGCACCAAAACCGGTTGCTGCCTACATATCTGCGCTAAAAGTTGATAAGCTGGTATTTACTTCCGGAATGGTCCCATTTGTAAAAGGAGAATTAAAATATAAAGGTAAGCTTGGTAAAGATATTATGATTGATGAAGGAAAAAAAGCATCTGAGGTTTGTGCATTAAATTGTCTTGCTGCAATAAAAGGAGTTATAAATAACTTAGATGATATAGAACAAGTTGTAAAACTTACTGTTTTTGTGAACAGCACTGAGAGTTTTACTAATCAGCCACAGGTTGCAAATGGTGCATCTGAATTAATGGAAAAAATATTTGGCGAAAAAGGGAAGCATGTTCGAAGCGCTATTGGTGTTAATGAACTCCCTCTTGACGCTGCTGTTGAAATAGAGATGATTGTTAAAATTAAATAGTCTCTGTCGTAGCTCTCTTTAATGCTCTAGTAAGATTTAACGCCTGATTATAATTTTTATCATCATTCATAAGAGATTTTATAATAGCACTCCCAACAATCACTCCATCGCAATAAGGAATATATCTTTTAACATCTTCTTCATTTGAAATACCAAAACCAACAAGCATTTTATTTTTGGTTACAAGCTTTTGATTTCTCTTTATGAACTCCAGGTTTTTATCTTTATTATGCAAGCCTGTTGTTCCGCTTACACTTACACAGTAAACAAACCCGCTGCTCTTGTTATCAATCTCTTTTACTCTTTCTTCATTTGTTGTTGGTGTTACAAGAAGGATTTTATCAATTCCATCAAAGCTGCTGTTAAAGAAATTATCAAACTCATCAATTGGTACATCAGGAATAATAACACCATTTGCACCTGAGTTTTTAATATTATCTGCAAACTTCTCAATTCCATAACTCAAAACAGGATTTGCATAACCCATAAGGATAATTGGTCTATCAGTTCTCTTTCTTATCTCTTTAACATATTTGAAAGTAATCTGAAGATTGATTCCATTCTTAAGAGCTTCCTGTGATGATGCCTGAATTATTGGTCCATCTGCTAAAGGATCACTAAATGGAAATCCTATTTCGAGCATATCTGCACCGGCATCAAAAACATCTAATGCAAGTTTTACAAAATTATTTTTATCCGGAAAACCGCTGGTTAAAAAAATGGAAAGAATTTTCTCACCAGCATCATTTTTCTTTTTAATATAATTTGAAATAATGGACAAAATTTTTATCTCCTGAATACTGGTTTCTATAAAACTTCTGACTCCTGACTACTGACTTCTATAAAGCCAGGTTCTCCCTTATTGTATTCAAATCCTTATCTCCTCTTCCGCTAAGATTCAAAACAACAATTTCGTCTTTAATTGTTTTCGGCATCAGGTATTCCAGATATGCAATAGCATGTGCTGTTTCCAATGCGGGAATTATTCCTTCAAGCTCTGAAAGCAATTTTGCAGCAGCCAAAGCTTCATCATCAGTTACAGAAAAGTATTTTACTCTTGCATCATCTTTAAGAAAGCTGTGTTCAGGACCGACACCCGGATAATCGAGTCCTGCAGAGATGGAATGAACCTCACTTACCTGTCCATTTTCATCCTGAAGAAGATAAGTCTTCATACCATGAAAAATTCCTTCTCTTCCTTTAGTTAATGTTGCACTATGTTTGTTTGAGTTTAATCCTAATCCGGCAGCTTCAACTCCAACAAGTTTTACATTTGTTATAACAAATGGATAAAAGATGCCGATTGCATTACTTCCACCTCCTATACAAGCAATAATATAATCCGGCAGTTTATTCTCTTTTTGAAGAATCTGCTCTTTAGTCTCTTTTCCTATTACTGACTGAAAGTCCCTTACAATCATTGGGTATGGATGTGGACCAACTACAGAACCGATTATATAATGTGTATCCTTCACATTTGTTACCCAATCTCTTATTGCCTCATTCGTTGCATCTTTTAGAGTTTTACTTCCGGAAGTAACAGCCTTTACTTCTGCACCGAGCAACTTCATTTTGAAAACATTAAGACTTTGTCTTTCCATATCAACTTCACCCATATACACGATACATTTTAATCCAAATTTTGCACACACAGTTGCAGTTGCCACACCATGCTGCCCGGCTCCTGTCTCGGCAATTATTCTTGTTTTACCAAGTTTCTTTGCAAGTAAAATTTGACCCAGTGCATTATTTATTTTATGAGCTCCTGTATGACAAAGGTCTTCTCTCTTTAAATAAATCTTCCCTTTGCCATAATGCTTTGTCAGGTTCTCTGCGAAGGTGAGCGGAGTTGGTCTTCCAGTGTATTCTTTATGAAGCAGATTTAATTCTTCATTAAATTTTTTATCATCGTTTAAAGAAGAATAAACCTCTTCAAGTTCTTTTAATGGAGTGATTAAAGTTTCAGGCACAAACTTTCCTCCATACTTCCCAAATTTCCCTGATGAATCGGGTAAATTATATTCAGGCAACTGCGACATCCAGGTCTACTTTCTTATTTACTATCGGGGCTAATTGTTCAAGCTTATTAAGAAGTGCTTTGAAATTTTTTGGAGTTAGAGATTGAAATCCATCTGATAAAGCTTGTTCGGGGTTATTATGCACTTCAATCATTACTCCATCTGCACCGCAGGCAATTGAAGCCATAGCCATTGGTGCTACTTTATCCCAAATACCAATACCGTGAGATGGATCAACTATTATCGGCAGATGTGAATTCTTCTTAATGACCGGAACTGCATTAAGATCAAGAGTGTTTCTTGTATAGGTTTCAAAGGTTCTTATTCCTCTCTCGCAAAGAATTACATTATAATTCCCCTGAGATAAAATATATTCTGCGCTCATTAACAGATCTTCAATTGTTGCAGCCATTCCTCTTTTTAACAAAACAGTATTAGGCAATTGTCCAACTTCTTCAAGAAGAGAAAAGTTTTGCATATTCCTTGCACCAATCTGAATTATATCAGCCACTTCAGAAATTGCAGGAAGAGTAGTTGTATCTTTTGCTTCAGTTACTACCATTAAACCTAATTCCTTTTTTACTTCGGAAAGATATTCCAAACCCTTTTCCTTCAATCCCTGGAAAGAATAGGGACTAGAACGCGGTTTGTATGCGCCGGCTCTTAGGAATTTAATTCCCATTTCTTTTAGCTCACCGGCTATATCAAAGATCTGTTGTCTGCTTTCAACTGAACAGGGGCCAGCAATTATCATTAAATTTTCGCCACCAACTGTGGCATTATTTAACTTTATTATTGTATCGTCAGGTTTCATTTCCCGGCTCACAATTTTATACGGCTTTGATACTCTTACAACTTCATCAACAGAATCCATTCTCAAAAAATCATCTTCAGAAAGTTTGTTTGATGGTCCTGTAATTCCAATTGCAAGTTTTACAGAACCGGGAATTTCGTGTGGAGTACAGTTTTTGGACCGGATTTTTTCTTTCACTTTTTCGATATGCTCTCTTGGTGAATTCAGGCTCATCATTATTAACATTGTTAGCTCCTAAGTGAATTAATCTTTTTAAAAAAATCTTTTACTTTATTATGGTCTTTTATTCCAGGTGATTTTTCAAGCGAAGAAGAGACATCAATTGCTTTTGGATTAACATTATCTAAAATCTCTTCAATGTTTTCACATGATATTCCTCCTGCAAGAATAAAATTTCTATCCAGTTCTTTTGGGATAAAATGCCAGTTAAAATTTTTTCCTGTGCCTCCATACTCTTCTTTTGAATATGAATCAAACAAGTAAGAAACATTTTTGTATTCGCTTAGAATTTCGAAATCGAATTGCCCGCTTATCCTGAAACTTTTTATTACATGGGAATCAATTTTCCCAATAATCTCAGGTATTTCATCACCATGCAGTTGAACAGTATTTAGTTTTAATCTTGCAGCTGTTTTGTTTATCTCTTCAGAAGAAGCATTAACAAATACCCCTACCTTCATAGTAAATGGCGAAAGTCCCGCTATTATTTTTTCTGCCTTAACAGGTTCAATAAATCTTTTGCTTTTCTTATAAAAGATAAAGCCAAGAGCATTGGCTCCCATCTTTTCGCAAAAGAGAGCATCTTCAATATTTGTTATCCCGCAGATTTTAATTCTCAATTGTACACCATTCTTTTAGCTGCTTTAAACTTCCTTTTATATCTTTTGAAACCATTAAATGCTCACCAACCAAAACAGCTTTTGTTTTTGTTGTCTTTAAAAAATCAATATCCTCTTTTTTACTTATACCGCTTTCAGAAATAAGAAGAATTCCATCTGGTAATTTTTCAGCAAGTTTTTTAGTTATATCAAGATTAACTGAAAAGTCTTCAAGATTTCTGTTGTTAATTCCAATAAGGTCATTCAATGCAAAATTTATTTTATCTAATTGTTTTTCAGAATGGAGTTCGAGTAATACATCCAATCCAATTTCTTTTGCTGCACAGGTTAGCTCATCAATTTGGGAATTTGAAAGTATCTCACTTATAAGAAGAATAATATCTGCACCAAAAGCTTTTGTTTCGTAGACCTGGTGTTCATCAATAATAAAATCTTTTCTAAGTAAAGGACGTTGTTTAATTGATGCAATATCTTTCAGAAACTGTATGCTGCCTTTAAAGAAATTTTCATCAGTTAAGATTGAAACAGCGGAAACCTCTTCATCAAAATAAATTTCAGCAATCTTTAAATGATTAAAATCTTCTCTGATAATTCCTTTTGAAGGACTTGCTTTCTTTATTTCAGCAATTATTCCTAATGAATCCGGCGAAATAAAGTCTTTTAACTTAAGAGTAGGTTTCTCAAAGAACCCTATCTCTCTAAATGAACTTACAGAATATTTTTGCCTGAGTTTTTTTACTTCTTCCTTTTTGTGTTCAATTATTTCTTCAAGAATATTCATGTTGTTAAACTATTTCAATAGCCAACGACTTTTAAGTCGTGGACTAAATAATCTCCTAAATTTGAGCTTTAACTCAAAATAAATTTCCAATTATGGTTAAAGCCAATGTTGATTTGAGATTTTTTCTACGACCTGAAGGTCGTGGCAATTTGATAAATTAAACCAACTTATTACTAAAATTCTTTAACTCAAATAGTTTTGAATAAGCCTCGCCGCTCAAAATCGATTCCTCAGAAGCCTTTGCACATTTGATCAGATCACTGGAATAACCTGCAACATAAAGTGCAAGAGCAGCATTTGCAGTTACGGTATAAAAAGCAGGGCTTTTTATTTTTCTTTCCAGAATATCGAGAATTATCTCAGCATTCCTTGCTGCAGAATCTCCTTTGATATCTTCATAACTTGTTTTTGCGTAGCCAAAGATTTCATTATTAATTTTATAATTAGATATTTTTTCGTTTCCATTATATTCAAATACTGAAGTCACATCGCCCAGATGGATTTCGTCAAGTTTATCATTGCAGCAGATGAAACAAACTTTTTCATGTTCAAGATATTTTGCTGCAGCAGACATAATTTCTGCAGTTTTAATACTGAAGGTTCCAACTACTTGTCTTTTAACACCCGCAGGATTCGTTAAAGGTCCCAGCATATTAAATACAGTTTTTATTCCCAATTCTTTTCTAACCTGTGCAGCATATTTCATTGCAGGGTGGTAGAGAGGTGCAAATAAAAATGTAATACCAGCTTTCTCCAAAGCTTCTTCCGATTCTTCTTTAGTTAAATTAATATTTATTCCAAGCTGCTGAAGAACATCGGCACTGCCGC
>JAUSIA010000426.1 GCA_030648225.1 Ignavibacteria bacterium
TTATTCTCCGGATAGGGGGGATAACTTTTTATATAGCCCGGTTAGAAAAGACATTAAATTAGGTTTCGAAGCCTCTTATGAAATAATTCACGATTTTTTTGCAAAAGCTTTCTATAGTTATTCAGATATAACTGATGAAAATCTTACACGCACACCATCATTCCTTCTGGGTAAAAAACATTCCTTTGGTTTTACAGTCCATTATGGAATGTGAAATAGTAAGTATTGGGTTTCCAATATTCCATTATTCCAACATTTCATTATCATTTATTGACGATAAGGTAAATGTGATTTCTTTCTCAATTTATTATGGATTGTAAAATTAATTAAAACAGAAAAATGAATTTAGCATAGTGTTTAATAGACTGGGGCTAAAACTGTTTCTCATTCTTGTATCAATACATTTCTCTTATTAAAATGCTTCCAGTTCGTCTTAAAACATTTTAAAAACATTTTCCCTGCCCTGCAGTGTATCCAAAATAATTTTGAAATCAAAAATTTCTTATGAAAAATCAAAATATCTAATCTTCTTAAAGCACTATGGAACTCATCCCAACCCTTCTCTTGCAAAGAGAAGGGCTTATAAAATTTTATGACTTAATGTTAATATTCTGTCAGGAAATAGTCATTTATCGTATTATTACCAATAAGTCTCTCTCTTTTTTCAGCCAAAGGCTGATGAGCCTCTGGCTCAAAGAGAGAGATTATCCCGAAGGGATGCCTTTGACAGAATGAGTTATTTTTTATTTTAGACAGATATGCTGCCCTTATTAAGATTAAATATAACTTTATAACAGATATTGAAGGGATAATATTTATTTTTTAGATTAAGGTAAGAATTCCAAGCGTCATTTAACAAAAACCAAGAGGGTCTTATATGATTAAGGATAAAATTTTAAAAGCGCTTAATAAACAGCTTAACGAAGAGTTATATTCTTCTTATGCTTACCTTGCAATGTCTGCACATTTTAGTTCATTAAGTTTAGATGGGTTTGCTCATTGGTTCAGGCTGCAATCCCAGGAAGAATATGGACACGCTATGAAAATATTGGATTATATAAATACCAGGAATGGAAAAGTTTCACTAATGAAAGTAGATCCTCCTAAAACAGCATGGAAAAAACCTCAGGAAGTTTTCCAGGAAGCTTATGATAAGGAAGTTTCTGTTTCAAAATCAATTAATGATATAGTAGGTTTATCATTATCAGAAAAAGATTATGCTACAAATAATTTTATGCAGTGGTTTGTAAGCGAACAGATCGAAGAAGAATCAACAGCATCAAAACTGCTTAATAGATTTAACCTGATCGGAGATAACAAGAATGGATTGCTTATTCTCGACAGAGAATTGGGGATGAGAGCGGCTGCGGTTTAGTTTCATAGTAAGTGAGGCTCACCTCCAAGGTGAACCTCACTTTAGTTTTTAATATCCGCCAGGGGTATTGCAGTTCCCCTCATTGCATGAACTTTATTTACAATAGGAATAACAACTTCTTTACTTACTCTCTTTTCAAAATAATCTCTGAAGCGGGCTACCATAAATTTAACAGGCCATGCTGCTGCTTCACCAAGTGCACAGATTGTGTTGCCTTCAATATTATTTGCAACAGAGATCAATAAGTCAAGGTCAGATGTTGAACCATTTCCAGCTAAAATCCTGTTAAGGATTTTTAACAGCCAGCCTGTTCCCTCTCTGCAAGGTGTACATTGTCCGCAGCTTTCGTGATAATAAAATTTAGCTATCCTGGCAAGAACTTTAACAAGATCAGTATCTTCATCCATTACCATTACACCAGCAGTACCAATTGCAGAACCAACAGTTTTAAGTGATTCCGCATCCATCTTAACTCCCTCAATCTGGTCTCCTCTTAAAGGAGGCATTGATGAACCGCCGGGAATAACACATAAAACTTTTTTATTACCAGGAACTCCACCGCCATATTTATAAATTAAATCAGTTAAGAGAGTACCTGATGGCAATTCATAAACACCGGGATTATTAATATGTCCGCTTAAGCCATAAAGAATTGTCCCGGGATGTTTTGTTTCTCCAATTGCAGAAAACCATTCCCATCCTTTATTTATTATTGGAGGAACATTTGTAATTGTTTCAACATTATTAATAGTAGTTGGGCATCCCCACAAACCATTCTGTGCGGGGAAAGGAGGTTTAACTCTTGGATAACCTCTCTTGCCTTCAAGAGAATTCATTAAAGATGATTCTTCCCCGCAGATATAAGCTCCTGCACCTTTATGAACATAAATATCACAATAGAAATCGGTGTTGAAAGTTTGTTTCATCTTTTCACCAACATAACCTTTAGCATAAGCATCTGCCAAAGCTTTGCTGAAAAGATTAATCCATTTATGATATTCTCCCCGGATGTAAACGTAAGCTGTCTTAGCACCAATTGCATAACATGTAATTAAAATTCCTTCAATAAGCTGGTGAGGATTGAATTCGAAGATTTGTCTGTCCTTGAAAGAACCGGGTTCGCTTTCATCTCCATTAATACAGAGGTATTTTGGCTTATTAGTAGTTTTAGGCATGAAGCTCCATTTCAAGCCAGTAGAAAAAGCTGCACCACCTCTTCCGCGTAAACCAGATTTTTTAACCTGGTCAATTATATCATCGGATGTTTGGCTGAAAGCTTTTTTAGCGGCAGAAAATCCGCCATGAGAAAGATAAACATCTATCAAGTGTAAATCTTTAATGTCAGGAAGAACTATCTTTTCCATTTTATTAAACTATATTCCTTAAACTTGAACTTTTTCGTTTCGGATGCAAATATGAAGCTTTATATTTAGGTGAAGGAATTTTCATACCCTCTTCTTT
>JAUSIA010000434.1 GCA_030648225.1 Ignavibacteria bacterium
TCATTCTTACAATTGATTTTAATTTTTCCTCGCCAAATTCCTGTTTATAAAAATTTCTTGCTTCTATAACTCCATCAGTATAAAAAACTAAAATGTCATCTTCTTCAGGTTTAATGCAGACTTCTTCAAGAGTTTTTTCAAACAAACCATTGTCTGCAATTCCGATTCCCATTCCTTTTGGAGTTACATTTATAAAACTATCTTCATTACTTTTATAGTAAAGAAGGGGGAGATGACCTGCACGTGAAAGCAAAACAGAACCATCCGGATTAATTGATGAGATACAAACTGTAAAGAAGGAACCTTTCGGTAATACCCTTCTCAGGTTTCTATTCATTGAAGAGAGAACTTCTTTTGGAGTATTATGGTTATAAACAGAATTGCGGAGGATTGACTGAACCTGCACCATATGAAGTGCTGCAGCCATTCCTTTACCTGAAACATCGCCGACAATTACAAAAAATTTTTCGGGTGCTTCATTGCCAACGAGATCCCGACTTATAGGGGCATACTTAATAAAATCATAATAATCGCCGCCAACTTCTTTTGCATTTTCGGTAAAACAGCTTATCTCATAAAAATTATTTTGCGGTGCTTCATTTGGCATTAAGGAACGCTGAATCTCTCTTGCTACAGCAAGTTCATCTTTTGCGGTAAGTTTGTCTGCAAGTTCGAAGGCTATCAATAAGCAAAGAAGAATAAAAGCAACTGCAGCCCACTGCCAGTTATTAACAATATACGATTGAATAAATATCAAAATGGAAATCGAAAATATTATTCTCCTGATCGGTGTAAGCTGTTCAAGAAATTCAATAAAAAGGTTCCTGATAAAAAGAAGTGTTTCATAAAACTTATTCTTTGCTTTTTCAGGCTTCTGCATCTTTCTTACATAAAAATCATAAAGCTCAGGGACATCCTGCTTTACAAGCTTCTCAATATCCCTCATAGTTAAATCGCTTCTATAAAAATTGTAAAGTTTTTTTATTCGGGTTTTCATTTAGCTATAGTATTTTTTTCAGATAATATTTGAGAAGCTTTCTTCAGCCTGTTCATTCCTTCATAAAGAACTTCATCTCTTTTTGCAAAACAGATTCTTATTACTTTTTCATTATAAGGATTTGAATAGAAAGGGGAGAGAGGAATAACTGCAATTCCAAATTCTTTAGTAAGGCGTTCTGCAAAATCCATATCATTCATTTCAGAAATTTTACTGTAATCCAGAAGTTGGAAGTATGTTCCCTTTGCAGGATTAAAATTGTAGAATAAGTCTTTCAACAAACTTGTAACCAAATCTCTTTTCTTTTCATAAAAATTATTAAGACTTAAATAGTGCTCTTCATTATCAAGAAAATCTGCATAAGCATATTGAACAGGAGTATTAACTGAGAATACAACAAACTGATGAATCTTTCTGAATTCCTTTGTAAGATTTTCAGGAGCTGCACAGTAACCTAATTTCCATCCAGTTGTATGATATGTTTTTCCGAATGAAAAAATTATGAACGATCTTCCAGCCAATTCTTCCGAAACAGAAAGACTAAAATGTTTTTCTCCATCAAAGATAATGTGCTCATAAACTTCATCGCTGATGATTAAAATACCTGTATTTCTGGTTAATTCCTCCAGAATTTTTATATCTGTTTCGGTTATTACACTGCCGGTCGGATTATGTGGTGAATTAAGGATTATCATTTTTGTTTTATCTGAGATATTATCTTTAACCCTATCCCAATCAATTTTGTAGCTTCCTTTGATAAGTGGAACAAAAACCGGAACTCCACCATTAATCAAAACAGAAGGTGCATAAGAATCATAAGCAGGTTCAAGTAAAATAACTTCATCCTCTTTTTCTATTGAAGCAGTAATTGCTGTAAAGATTGCCTGCGTAGCTCCTGCTGTGATCGTAATTTCAGTTTCAGAATTATAATCTCGTCCATAAAGTTTTTTAATTTTTTTAGAAAGCTGCTCTCTTAATTTTGGAACACCCGGCATTGCTGCATATTGATTAAAACCTTTTGCCTGGTATTCTTCAACGAGTTTAAGAAGCTGGTCGGGACAATTAAAATCCGGAAAGCCTTGGGAGAGGTTAATGGCATTATAATCAAGTGCCATCTTAGACATGACAGCAAAAATGCTTGAACCGATTTTCGGCAGTTTGGAGTTAATAAATGATTTTTTGATACCACCAAATTAAGAAAAAATCCCTTAGATGTTTGATGTGATGCTATGTCTATTGTCTAATTGTTAAATAGTTAAATTGCTGTTGAACAAATTTCTCTTAAAACAATTTTCCTCTTTAGATGTTATCCCTCTGGGATTCTGAATTCCAAATCCCGATAGGGATGAAATATTATAGCAAATTGTTTCACCATACAATTAAAATCCCTTTAGGGATGATATATTGATTTTAATTTAGAAAACAAACAATATAATTTTAAGAAAAACTTTTAATAAAGTAAGTTTTTTAGTTTGTTACGTAAAACAAGAAAGTAGAAAATTAGTTGCTGTCTATATAACTCAGCGGGACATTGACAATTTGTTAATAAACCCTGAACTCAGAATCAGGCGGACGGATTTCATCATAAATTCTTTTTAGTTCCGCATAAGCAAAGCGGTTTCCCCTTTGAGCAGCATACCTGTAATATTTTACAGCTTCAGATTTACTTTTTTCCAGCCCAACACCATTTTCATAAGCATAACCTAATGCAACTTGCGCAAGCACAGAGCCATTTTCAGCAGTTTCTATAAGAATCTTTATTGATCCGGAAATATCATCAGATTTTATTTCACCAAAAATAATTCCTGTTGCAATTCTTGTTTTTGCTTCGAGGTTATTTAATCTTTCAGCAAACTGCCAGAGTTCCATGGCTTTCTGCTTATCTTCAGTTAAAATATTTCCTGTATAATAATTTAAACCAAGCTCATTCAGTGCGGGTAAATAACCTTTAGAAGATGACTCAACTAAAAGATTAAGTGCATCTGATTCAGCTATCCTAACATCAAAACCCAGAATTGTAATTCCATACCAAACAAACATAGCTTCCGGTTCTTCTTTCCCCGAAAGGTCCTGAACCTGCATAATGAACTTATTATCTTTGCAAAGATCATAAAGAAGTTTACCGGCTGTCGGAGAATCAAATCTTACCGCTCTTATATAATAAGATGCAGCAGTTACATCATTTTTTTTTGGGAATCCATCCCTTTGGGAAAAATGAACTTTTTTTTCATACATCCTTCCGAGAATTGTTAGAGCCTCGGGACTTCCGTTATCTGCAAGTTTGAGAAGATGAGGAATCAAATTCGTATCAATTTCATTAAGATATTCTGCATCTTTTAACAAAGAGTCTGCAGCAATTTCATTTCCCGGATTTGAAAGATCTTCAATTAGCATTTTATCTTTAACTTCTTTAATTGTATCTAAGACAGCATCAAAATCAATAAAGACAAGACCAAGAGTTGAGACCAAGGAATTTTCTTCATCCGAACTCTTTAAATCTTTATCAGGTTTTATAAAAGATGTATCAAGCTGATCGGCAGGAATTTTATCTAAGAATTCTGTAAGTGATTCTTCTGCAGGTTTGTAATTTTTATCTGCTGCTTTTTTAACCCACGTATAAGCTAAAGACCAATCTCTTTTTACAATAAGATTATCGGTATAAAACATACCAACAATATGCTGAGCCTGAGCCATCCCTGATTCCGCAGCATTCAGAAAACTTTTAAAAGCCTCAAAAGGATTCCAGGGAACTCCCCATCCGTTTAGCTGAAGAATTCCATAATTAAAAATTGCAGAGGTAAGATTCTGATCTGCTGCTTTTTTAATCCAAATCGCTCCTTGTAAAGTATCTGCAATTACACCATCACCGAGTAAATATCTTAATCCAAGTTCATGCTGAGCAAAAGCATTTCCGGCATTTGCTTCTCTAATTAAATTGAATTGCTGCCATATTCTGTAGGCAAGATCAGGCTGATAAAAAGGCATAGGTTTTTTATTTGGCTTTGTGCTTTTATAAGCTAAGCTGGTAGTTGTATCCTGTGCAAAGGAATTAATAGAAAAAATTAATCCGGCAAAAATCAATATTAAGATTTTAATTCTTGTTAATTTCATTTCTTTATTCAAAAATAAATAAAAATCATCTCTGTGCCTTTGTATCTCCGTGGTAATAACTTTTTAACCACAGAGACACAGAGACACAGAGAATCAAAAAGGTTCTACAAATGGTTTGGAATATCCAATCTCTCTTATTCCTATTGCAAAATTTGTTGATAATAAAACTGAAAATCCGGCACTTTTGTTTTGCGGATGATATGGATTAAAAATAAACACAAGTTCAAAAGCTGCATTAATTATTGATTCATTCTTAACTCTTAATCCTGCACCATAAGCCTGGTAAAACCTGCTGCTGAAAAAACTTCTATCGGCATCTGCAATCAAACCGAAATCTACAAAAGCAATTCCTCCGATTACAAAACCAAGCAAGGTGTAAGGACTGAATATTCTTGCTTCAGTATTAATCACCATTTTTTTTGTTCCTTCAGGAATTTCCCTATCAATTCCGCGCAATCCTGTTCTTGAATAGAGATAAGTTTTTTCTCCTGAAATTCTGTTATAACCTAACAGAAGATCATAGCGTGCAAAGAGCCTGTATGTCCATATCTTCCACCTGTAAAGATAAGAATGATAAAGCAGGTTGAGATTAAAAGTATTCTGTTCCCAGCTATTGTTTTTGAAAGTTCCAAATCCCAACCTTCCTGAAAAGTATCCATACTCATCAAACCAATCCGAGTAAATAGTTTCCAAACCTATATACCATCTGTTGCTTAATTCTCTTTTCTCAGGCCCTGTGGAAAGACTGACTGAACCGCCGACAGGAATATCTTCTGTAATTCCAAAGTCCTCGACAAACCTGTCTTTGTAATAGCTTCTTGAAATCACTCCGGCTCCGAAAAGAAGAAGAGTGCTGTTTTCAAAAATTCTATACTGAAAAGGATCAAAAGGTCTTTCAGTATGATTAAGAGAAAAAACTCTGACTGAAGTTATTAAGTTAGAGTTCCTTTTAAATAAATCATTTTCAATGTTAAGCGGGAAAGCTTTACCAACCCATAAGTCCTGGCTTTTTCTACTTAATGATCTCGAAACAATCGTATTACTTGTATCGCGAATTTCAATTGTATTCTGTTCCCATTTTAACTCTATTCCACCGATCCATTCTTTTGTATAAGTTATAAATGGTCGTGTAAGACTTAAACTTTTAACAGAGAATTTTTTATTTCCTTCTATCTTCAAACCCGCGTCAATGTAAGAACCTTTAAAATTTGGTGCAGTATATCTGAACCTTCCACCCCAGCCAACAGATGGATCATTATTGTAAGTTACAACAGCATCTGCACTGTGTCCGAGGCCAATGAGGTTATTATCCTTTAATCCAAAATATCCTGATTCATGTCCCGGATCATATTTTGCGAGATAAGTTAAAGTCCATCTGTCTTTAGTAATTACTTCAACATCAACCTCATCACGTGAAGATTGAATCGGGTAAACATTTATTCTTACTTCCAAAAAAAGATTTGTGCTTCTTAGGAGCCTTTCACTCTCATAGAGATTTCTGAAATCAACTTTATCTCCTTTTTCAAAAAGTAATTTCTCTCTTACAACCCAATCTCTTGTTTTGTAATGGAGGGAGTTGGTAAAATTTTTGAACCAGCTTGTATCGGCATAATTTTTCTTTTCATCAAATGATTCTGCAACGTTCAGATTTTTAATAATAATATTCCTGATAATCTTTCCTTCAAGATTTTTATTCCATTGTTCTTCTGATAAATCCTGAGCAAAAGAGGAAAGGGAATAAAGGTTAACCAGTAAAATCAGTAAACAGAATATTTTTTTCAGAATCTTAGACAACCTGTATGATTAAAAAGTTTAGAGCAAATATTTTTTTAAAAAAAGAAAATTAAAGATAGGAACTAAAATCACCTCTTTAATACTTAGTGAATCTTTGTGTCCTTAGTGTCTTAGTGGTAGAAACAAACCTACGCCACAAAGGCTCAAAGACACAAAGTAATACAAAGATAAGATGTTTGTTTAATAGAATTGTGAACCAAACATTCACAATAAGCTGCTACAAAAATTCTATCTATGGGGAAAAGAAACAAGTGAAATAATAAGCAAATGGGGAAATGATGTCTTCGCTTATAAGAACAAAATCTTTTACGATTGAGTACATGAAGGGGTGGTGAATTAGAGATGAGAATTTAATTCAAATCTTCACAATAGAAATAATTCTTATGCCTTCAAGTTTTTTAAAGTATGGTAAATCTCCGCAGTGATACAGAATTTCTCTATTTAAGTATTCAAATTTAATTAATACTAATAGTTATCCACATAAAAAAATGGGTTTAAACCCATTAAGTAAGTATGTTACATTTAATCCCCGACATAAATGTCGGGGCTATTTGGGAAAAGGAGATGCCGGATCGGAATCCGGTATAACAATTCATTGGATATAGAAGATTATATTTTTTTTTAATATCAATCCTCTTCTTTCTCTCCAAATCTTTGTTTTCCGTCTCAGCTTATTCTATATTTCGATACAAAAACAAATAGAATGGCATCACGGAAAAAAGTTAAGTTTATATTCGTTACAGGCGGTGTAGTTTCTTCATTAGGAAAGGGAATAACAGCCTCCTCACTTGGTCTCCTCTTAAAACAACGCGGTTTCAAAGTAACAATCCAGAAGTTCGATCCTTACATAAATGTTGACCCCGGAACAATGAATCCTTTTCAGCATGGAGAGGTTTATGTAACAGATGATGGAGCTGAAACCGATCTCGATCTTGGTCATTATGAGCGCTTCCTCGATGTTAATATGACCCGCAATAATAATACAACTACAGGTCAGGTTTACTATGAGGTAATCACAAAAGAGAGAAGAGGAGATTATCTTGGCGCAACTGTCCAGGTTATTCCTCACATCACTGATGAAATAAAAAACAGGATGACTACCCTTGCTGAACTTGGTGAGTATGATATAATTATAACTGAGATTGGCGGAACGGTTGGTGATATCGAATCACTTCCTTTTATTGAAGCAATGCGTCAGCTTATGCTTCAGTTTGGAAGAAAGAATGCAATAAGCATTCACGTTACTTTGGTTCCTTACATTCACGCTGCGGGAGAAGTTAAAACTAAACCAACGCAGCACAGTGTTAAAAATCTTCTTGCTCTTGGTATACAACCTGATCTTCTGATTTGCCGCTCAGAGAAGAAGCTTACAAAAGATTTGAGAGATAAGATTGCACTCTTTTGTAATATTGAATTCAGGTCGGTTATTTCGGCTTATGATTGTTCATCAATTTATGAAGTACCTTTAGTTCTTTATAAAGAAAAGTTTGATCAGATTGTTGTTGATAAGTTGAATCTTCCGGACAAAAAAATTAAGCTAGAAGAATGGGAGAATCTTGTTGAGAACATTAAAAATCCTGCTGATACTGTTGAGATAGCTTTATGCGGAAAATACACAGAGCATCTTGATGCGTATAAGAGCATTATGGAATCGTTTGTTCATGCAGGTGCAGAAAATAATGCAAAAGTAAAGGTAAGACAAATTAAGGCTGAAGATCTGAATGAAAATTCTCCTGAAAAACTTTTACAGAATATTCATGGTTTATTAATCCCTGGTGGATTTGGTGAAAGAGGAATTGAAGGAAAAATAAAAGCAATCCAATATGCAAGGGAAAATAAAATTCCTTTCTTTGGAATTTGTTTGGGTATGCAGTGCGCAGTTATAGAATACGCACGCAATGTGTGTGGTTTATCAAAAGCTAACAGTTCTGAATTTAAACAAAATAATTTCAGCGTTATTGATCTTATGCCTGGACAGAAGAATATCAAGAATATGGGTGCAACCATGAGGCTGGGAGCTTATCCCTGCAACATAGAAGAAGATACACTTGCACACGAAGCATATAAAAGTACTTTTATTTCAGAAAGACACAGGCACAGGTTTGAAGTAAATAATAAATTCAGAAAAACTTTAGCGGAACATGGAATGAAGTTCAGCGGCTTGTCTCCTGACCGGCAGTTAGTTGAGATGATGGAAATAAATGATCATCCCTGGTTTCTTGGCTGCCAGTTCCATCCTGAATTAAAATCAAGAGCTACTAAAGCACATCCTCTTTTCAGGGAGTTTGTTAAAGCTTCTATTAAGTATTCCAAGGAAAAGGAAGCACAGCTTACTGAAGCAGAATAAATCATATTTTCACTATTGTCAGAAATATTTTAGGTAAACACAATATGTTAAACAATCCAGAACTCATCCCAACCCTTCTCTTAGAAAGAGAAGGACTTATATTAAGTAATGACTTTTCATTTAACATCTTAACAGAATATAAAAAGTATAATGCTTTACTGATAATAAGTCCCTCTCTTTTACGAGAGGGATTAGGGTGAGTTTTAATTTGGACAGATATCAAATTTTATGAGAAGATTCAGATGATGTTCACAAAACTTAAATTCATTTTTTTAATTTTTATTTTCACTTCCTTTAATTTATTATCACAGACTCAAAATCAATTAGAAAAAAATATCCTTAAAGGACTTGAACATTCTTATCATTTCAGATGGGATAAGGCGGAAGATATCTTTAAAGATATAATTGAAAAATATCCTGATAGACCGGAAGGTTATCATTTCCTCGCAAGCATTTATGCCTGGTATTATTTAAGCAGCAAGAATGAAAGTGATTTCGATACTTTTGTTTCATATTCTGATATTGCTCTTGAAAAAGGAGATGATGAACTTGAAAAAAAACCGGGCGATGATAAATTGCTTTATATAATTGGTTCAAATTATTCTTACAGAGCAATTGTTTTTGCTGCAGCGGAAAATTATCTTGATGCAGTCTGGGCAGGTAAAAAATCAGATTCATATCTAACGGATGCTTTGGAAATTAACCCGGAAAATTTTGATGCTTACCTTGGTTTGGGATTGTTTAGTTTTGCCGCGGGACAAACGCCGGGTGCATTCAAATGGGCATTAAAGCTGGCTGGTATAAGTGGAGATACTGAAACAGGGCTCAATCATATAAGATTAGCTGCTGAGAAAGGAAAATATTCTAAAGTTGAAGCACAATATTATTATTCGCAGATTTCTTCTGAATATTCAATCGCATCAGAATATATTACATCTCTTGTAAAAAAATATCCTGAGAATCTTCTTTTCAGCTATTCACTTGCTTCATTAAATATTAAAGAGAGAAAAATTAACGCTGCCGAAAAAATTCTTAAAAAAATAGTAAACAAAGATGAGGATAAATTTATCCAGGTAATTTCATTCTCAAGATTTTTACTTGGAGATGTTTTTTATAAAAAGAATGAATTTGATTCTGCAATTGTTTATTACACAAAGTTTCTTGATTCAACTCCTGATAATGATTACACCGGTATTGCATCTTTCAGGCTTGGAATAAGTTATGAAATAACAGGCGGGCGTGACAGTGCAAAAATTTATTTCGGGATAAGTGATAAAGGAAATATGGATCTTGATGATGACATCTATGCAAAACGAAAAGGTGCAATTTATTTTCAAAGAACATTATCGGATAATGAAATTGCTCTTATTAAAGCTTCCAATTTAATTGATTCCGGGAATTACCAGGCAGCTTACGATTCTCTTACAAGCATACTGGATGAAGTTATGGGCAGCAAACTAAAAGCAGAAACTTATCTTTACCTTAGTGAAGCTGCTTTTTATTTAGGCAATTATGATGAATCAATAAGTCTTGCCTCAGCAGCTATTAAGACAGATGTGATGGATGAGAAATGGATTTTACCTTTTGCAAATTATTTTGCTGCAAGAGCAAATCATCAATTAGGTGATGAGCAGGCTGTTGATTATTTTATAGAGCAGGTTGAAGAGTACAGCGATTATGATTATCAGAATAAAATGAAGGTTCTTCTTTACATATTAAAACAGAAAAAGCTTTTATAACAATTACTTATAATAGGTGTTCTCAAGTTATGATTGACAATATTTTACTATTTGACTAATTTTTCGGCGGCTAAAGTAGGAAAAATTTGAATATAGTTGTTTTTGTCTCCGGAAGAGGTTCTAATCTTCAGGCAATTTTAAATTCAGATTTACTTAAGAATAAAGTAGAAGTTAAAGCAGTTTTTAGTGATAAAACAAATTGCCCTGCTTTTGAAATTGCCAGACAGAATTCTATAAAATATTATTCTTTAGGAGATAAAGAAAACAGTGTAAGTTACAGCGAACTTGTTTCTTTATTGGAGTCACAAAAAATCGAGTTAATAGTGCTTGCCGGATTTTTAAAACTAATCCCCGATTCGGTTATTGCAAAGTTCAAAAACCGGATAATAAATATTCATCCTGCACTGCTTCCTGCTTTCGGTGGAAAAGGAATGTATGGAATCAAAGTCCACGAAGCAGTCTTTAAATCTTCCGCAAAAGTATCAGGAGCTTCTATACATTTGGTGGATGAAACTTATGATGCCGGGAAGATAGTATCTCAGCAGTGTGTTGATATATCGGATGTTACTTCACCACAGGAAATTGCAGAAAGAGTTTTAAAGATTGAACACAAGCTTCTGCCTTATGTTATAAGTAAGTTTGCTGATGGAAATATTAAGATAATAAATGAAAGAGTTGTGATAGTTTAGTGGAAAGAGCAGCATTACTCAGCGTTTCAGATAAAACAGATATTGTTAAACTTGCAAAGTCATTAAAAGAATCCGGTTATAAAATTATAGCAACTGGGAATACAGCAAAGCATCTCAACAGTTCCAGGATTGAAGTGACCGAGATAAGCGATATAACAGGTTTCCCGGAAATCTTTAACGGAAGAGTTAAAACACTTCATCCAAAAATCTTTGGCGGCATTCTGATGCGAAGGGAAAATCAGAATGATCTTAAAGAAGCTGATGAGAATAAAATTTTCCCGATTGATGTTGTGTGTGTTAATCTTTATCCTTTTGTTAAAACAATTCAGAAGCCGGATGCAACTCACAATGAAATAATTGAACAAATTGATATAGGGGGTCCAAGTCTTATTAGGGCTTCTGCAAAAAATTATAATTACGTTTCGGTTCTTACAGATCCTGAACAGTATGATAATTTTATTTCAGAATTCCGGGAGGGAAAAGTCTCTGAAGAAACCCGCAAAAAACTTGCAGTTGAAGCTTTCTCACACACAGCAAATTATGATACTTATATAAGCAATTATCTTGAAGATAAATTCGAACTTCCATCTTCTTACATCAGGATAAATCATAAATTAGAAAAGATTTTAAGATATGGTGAAAACCCTCACCAGAAAGCTGAAATCTATGGAAATTTTGGAGATTACTTTGAGACTTTTCATGGAAAAGAATTATCGTATAATAATATACTTGATTTGGTATCGGCAGTTGAGCTGGTTGAAGATCTCGGAAGCAACTCCTGTGCAATCATCAAACATAATAACCCGGCAGGAGCAGCAAAAGGTTCTTCTTTATTTAATGCTTATGAAAAAGCATTGAAGTGTGATCCTGTCTCTGCTTTCGGTGGAATAGTTTCATTCATATCAATTGTTGATGAACCATTGGCTCAGAAGTTGAATGATATATTCCTGGAGATTGTATGTGCACCGGAGTTCACAGAAGAAGCTGTTAAAATCCTTCAAAAGAAAAAGGATAGAAGGCTTCTAAGGCAGTTAAAGTCGGTAAGATCTACAAGAAAGAATTTCAGAAATATTCCCGGTGGAGTTATTGCACAGGATACTGATCTTGTTACATTATCAAAAGACTCCCAATTGAAATTTGTAACCGATAAAAAACCTTCTGAGCAGGAACTTAACGATCTTTTATTTGCCTGGATAATAGCAAAACATACAAAATCCAATGCAATTGTTTTTGCTAAAGATGGAGCAACGCTTGGAGTCGGTGCCGGTCAGATGTCAAGGATTGATTCATCCAGGATTGCTCATTTAAAAGCTCAGCAAAATGGTTTGGATCTTAAAAATTCTGTCGCTGCCTCAGATGCATTTTTCCCGTTTGCAGATGGACTTCTTGAAATAATTAATTGCGGTGCAACTTCAGTTATTCAACCGGGTGGTTCTGTAAGAGATCAGGAAGTTATTGATGCTGCAAATGAGCATAATGTTTCTATGGTATTTACCGGTATAAGACATTTTAAACACTAAGAGGAATCATGGGATTATTTGATTTCATATCTGCCGATATTGCAATTGACCTTGGTACTGCAAACACACTGATTTGGGTTAAAGGAAAAGGGATTGTTCTTAATGAGCCTTCTATTGTAGCCTTTGATAAAAACACAAAAAGAATTATTGCTCT
>JAUSIA010000442.1 GCA_030648225.1 Ignavibacteria bacterium
TGATAAACACCATGAGCTTTAACCACATCTGAAAGTCTTTGAATAGATTCATCGGCGATTATGGGTAATGGAGAATTTTCTGTTACCCATGCAATATCATCAATCATTTCTTTCGGCATGGGCTGTTCAACAAATTCAACATTTTTATCTTTAAGCCAATAGATCATATCGAGTGCAAATTGTTTATCTTTCCATCCCTGGTTAACATCAACAGTAAGAGGTTTATCAGTTACAGAACGGATTGTCTCGATCATCTCCTTATCATTTTCTCTTCCAAGCTTTACTTTTAATATTTTATATATATCTGCCTCTTTCACTTTTTGTCTTACAACATCTGGTGTATCTATTCCTATAGTAAAAGAAGTGTAAGGCGTTTTATCCTTATCAAATCCCCAGATTGCATGCCAGGGTTTATTCATCAGCTTTCCAACAAGGTCGTGCAAAGCTATATCAACAGATGCTTTTGCAGCAGTATTTTTTTCATCAATTGAATCAACATAATTAAGAATATTTTCCAGTTCAAAAGGATTATCAAACTGCTCAAGTTTTACTTTAGAAAGAAATGCTGCAGCAGTTTCCTGGGATTCACCAAGATAAGGCGGCATTGAAGCTTCTCCATATCCCGTTACTCCGTCATATTCAATTTCGGTAAGCATAACGGGAGTTGTTGTACGGGAACTTGTAGCAATTGTAAATACATGTTTTAACTCAAGAGTATAAGGTTTGAAAGATAATTTCATTTTTCCACTTCTTTTTTTTACGTTTGAAAAAATATTCGGGGTATAACTACTTGTTAATGCGGAACCGGCAAGCAAGCCGCTTGTCTTTAGAAAATTTCTTCTGTTCTGTTTCATATTTTCCTTCAGTTTTTACCAATACTACCCCTTAAAGGGATAGTATCGTGATTATATATTTTTGTACTTTAAATATATTGAGTAATAAAAGAGATTTAAAGGATAAGTTGAATTTATTTTCAGAAACTGCTTACTTTTATGAGAGCAAAAAGACAGAATAATTGCTAAATGGTTAGTGGACTCTAATCACAAAATTCCTTGCTTCAAAAATTTAAGTATTGCAAAAGCGTAAAATAAAATTTAATTTGCTGTCAGTTTTTAACAGGCATTATTCACATAAAAAGTCGAGGAGAGCTATGAGAAAACATCTTACCATTTTTCTTTTCTTGTCATTAATAATAGGCCTTAATGCACAAGATGTATTTCAAAGAGTATCAACTATACCAACATCTCAATATGAAGAAGGTGGATTCGGTGGTATAATTCCAGGGGTTGATTTTGATGGAGACGGCTGGCCGGAAATTTACCTTTGCAACACAAACATGATTGACAGAGATAATGAAGTAATTCCCAGGATATATAAGTTTGAATGGAATGGTGCTTCCTGGGATTCTGTTTGGGGAGCTACAATATCAGGTCAAGCTCAAAATACATGGCATGGTTTTACATGGGGGGATCTTGATGATGATGGAAAACCCGAGATAATCTGGGGTCCTCCTAACTTTCCAGGTCATCCAACCATTCCTAATCCAGATCCATGGCGTATCATAGTCTTTGAAGTTGTCGGTGACGGCAGTGATAATTTAGGGGTTGATGATGGATTTGGAAGTTTTCTCCCAAATGCAGCCACTACAATTGTTGATGATGATAATTTTAATTTGAGATCTATTAGTACTAAAGTGCTGGATATTGATTCTGACGGAACAGATGAAATACTTTTTGCAGATCAGGCTGTGGATTATCATTTTGGAGTGCTATCTGTTGATGACATTCCCGATCTGGGTGGAGGTGGAGAAACCTGGACAGTTGAAGCAAGCGGACTCGGTGATCCTATTTTAACTGGTACCGGAAATAAGTGGGATTTAGCTGTAGTTGATAATGTTATTTACCTGTTTGCTCAAAGCGGTATCGTTTACCCGGTTAAATATGATAGTGGAACATGGACATCTTTACCTGGTCAAACCAGTCTTGCTGCTTATGGTTCTTTCAAGGGTTCTGTCACAGCCGATCTTAATGATGATGGTACTGATGAAGTTATTCTTGGAAGCTGGTTTACCGGCGGAAAAGTTGTAGTACTAAGTCAGGTTGCAGATACATTAGTCCCCTATGAGGTTGCTAATCTCACATCCCTTGGTGCAACAAGACTGAATGGTGCAGCTAAGGGCGATCTTGATAATGACGGAAATTGGGATTTTGTTTTTGGAACACGACCTCCAAGTACCCCAAATAATTCAGTGTATCGCGTTGAATTTCAAGGTGGTGATTATACAGATTCTGCAAATTATGTATCATCAAATATTGATTCCTTTTTAGTGCCATCTCCAGGCGGAACCGGTGGCCAGCTGGATGTTATTTCAATTGGTAATGTTGATGGAGATTCTTCTGACGAAGTAATTTATACTCAGGGATACACAAGAGGAGTATCTAATGATACAACTGCAGATGTCGCAGTTCTGGATATAAATCATACCCCAGTAAGTGTAAAACTTGTTGATGATAATATTCCGGATGAATTCTATCTTAATCAGAATTATCCAAATCCATTCAACCCTTCAACGACAATTAAATTTGGCTTAACTACTGAAATGGCTGTTGAGCTGAAAGTCTTTGATGCTTTAGGACAGGAAGTTATGACTTTGATTGATTCACAATTAATGAAAGCCGGTTCATACAATGTTAATTTTAATGCTTCCAATCTCGCAAGCGGTACTTATGTTTACAGGTTGAAAGCTGGTGATAATGTTTCATCAAAGAAAATGATATTGCTGAAGTAATTTAAAAAAGTCCCTCTTTAGTAAAGAGGGACATCCCGCCATGGCGGGAAGGGAGATTTGTTGCACGTACCAAATGACAGGTTTATTCATTATTTGTTAGCGGGAATCCCTCTGTCCCCACTTCGTTGAGACTGTCTCCCTTTGCTAAAGGGAGACTTTTTTTCATATTGTAGCTATCGCAGCACAGATTACTAATCTGTGCTGCGTTCATAAAATTATCAGGAGAAATTAAAGATTTTTTCTACAGTTTTTAACTAATGAACAGACTAATCCTTTTTAACACCACCCTATTATCTAATTCTTTTATTATCATCTATTTCCCGCAAAAGCGGGATGGAGATTTAATGAGGTTACAATGAAGAGAAGATTACTTTTATTTATTCCCTTTCTGTTAACAATAATTTTATCAGGAAATATTTTTGCAGGTGTAACAGGAAAAATAGCCGGGAAAGTTACTGAAGCTCAATCCGGTGAACCGCTTATAGGAATTAATATAATCATCGAAGGAACAACACAGGGCGCTGCAACCGGACTTGACGGCACTTACATAATAAATAATGTTCAGCCCGGAACCTATAATCTTGTTTTTTCCGGTGTGGGTTATCAGAAGAAGATTGTTACTAATGTAACTGTATCCAGTGATTTCACAACAAATATTGATGTTGTATTATCTTCAGAAGCAATTGGTCTTGAAACTATTGTTGTAGAAGCAACAAAACCTTTAATAAGAAAAGATCTGACTTCCTCTCACACTACAATAGATAATACTCAGATCGAAACTCTTCCTGTAGAAAGCATTGAGCAGATTTTATCTCTTCAGGCAGGTATTACAAAAGGTGCAGGAGGAGAGTTACACATTCGGGGAGGAAGATCAAATGAAATTGCTTACAATGTTAATGGTGTTTCTATTAATAACCTTTTTTCAAGAACTGATGAGGATGGAGACTTTATAGGAACAAGCAGGAATGTACAAATTTCAACAAATGCTATACAGGAATTATCGGTAGTTAGCGGAACATTTAATGCTGAATATGGAAATGCCCTGAGCGGAATTGTGAACACTATTACTAAAGAAGGAGGAAGCAAGTATAAAGGCAGTATCTCTTATTATACGGGAGATTATTTAAGCACCAATGATGATATTTTTTTAAATATAGCTGATCTGAGTATTATTAATAACCAGGTAGCAGAAGGTACATTTGGCGGCCCCATTCCATTTACTGATGATGTACTTACTTTTTTCTTATCTGGAAGATATGATTATGATAGAGGATATTTATACGGGCTAAGGCAACATACTATTTATGATTCAGTGTTTAGAAGTGTAAACGATCCAAATGATATCAGGTTATCTCAAACAGGGGATAATTCAATTGTATCAATGAATCCTTCAAAGGATTATAATCTTACAGGTAAGTTTACAATTAAACCTTTTTCAACTCTTAAGCTTAATTATAATGTTGTTTATTCTAACTCGGAATGGCAGACTTATAATCACGATTATAAATATAATCCCGATGCAAATTACAATCGTTTAGAATGGGGTTTAATTAATTCATTTGAAATAAGACATGCTTTAAGCGGCAGCACTTTTTATTCATTACTCGGTTCTTACAGCATTTATGATTTTAAAAGATATTTATTCCCATTGCTTGATCAGAGTGGTAATGAAGTAACCTATCGCCCGGGTATGGGCTTGGATGGACTTCATGCTGATCCAAGGTATCAACCGGAACATAAAGATAACAAGGTTTCTCCGTACACTTTTGCATCAGGAGGGACACTTGATGAACATTTTTATCAAAGATCAAATTCTTATGAAGTAAAGTTTGATATAACAAGCCAGGTAACTAATCAGCACGAAATAAAATTTGGTATTAAAGGTAAACATGATATAATGGATTTCGAGGAATTTGAAGTTCAGCGTAATTCAACTCAATATTTAACTCCCACGATTTTAGGACCAGAGACAAATTCACATGATCTTTATATAAAAAAACCTGTTCAGTATTCTGCATACATCCAGGATAAAATGGAATTTACAAGCATGATTATTAATGCCGGTTTGAGGTTTGATTATTTTGATTCCCAATCCCAGCATGCACCTGATATTAACACTCCCAGAAGTAACTTTCAGGATGCCGATGCAAAAACCATGGTTAGTCCAAGAATCGGAATATCATTTCCAATAACAGATAGAGGAATTATCCATTTT
>JAUSIA010000452.1 GCA_030648225.1 Ignavibacteria bacterium
AGAGTTTGTGCTTGTTATTTCTGATAGTTTTCCTGATTCAGACAGGTTATTTGTTATTGGTGATACGCTAAGGGATAGGGAAGGGAATTTTTATACAAAAGATTTCACAGCAGTTACAATTAGCAATGTGACTGATACAACTAAACCGAAATTATTTAAAACGATTCCTGCAGCAGGAACAAGAGATGCTAATTACCAGAACCAGGAATTTTACTTTTTCTTTGATGATGCTTTTAACCGGCAAACTGCAGAAATGGGTATTTCTTTTAAGGATACACTTGGTAAATCGGTAAAGTTTAATATTACTTTTCCCGATGATGCTTCATTTAAAATTATCCCTGCACAGAAACTTGAGGTGCAAAAAGATTATATAATTGAAATTGATCTTTCAAAGTTTGAAGATGCAGCGGGTAATGCCTATGATTCTGTTTATCAGTACAAATTTAAAACCATAAGCGGACTTGATTTTACTGGTGTTTCAGGTGTAGTCCCCAATTCAAATTTTTCTAAAAATCCAATTTTAATTCTGGAAGGAAGCGAAAGGGAAAAGAAAATTTATAAACAGCACCTCAATAAAAATACTTTCAACTTTGAAAGAGTGACTGCGGGTAAATATTCTCTCTGGTGTTTTTATGATACAGACAGCAGCGGAACTTATAGTTACGGCTCTTCAAATCCTTTCCAACCTTCCGAAGAATTTTTCTTTTACAGCGATACATTAAATCTTAAAGCGAGGTGGATAGTAATGGATGTGAATTTTGTTTTGAAGGAGAGAGAATAGAGAAAACTTTTTTGTTTTTGAGTTGTCCTTGTAAAGTAGTAATTTTGGAATTCAATTAGAGAATTAGCTTATTTCTTTTTTAAAAATTAAATAGACTTCTCTTGAACTTTCAACTAATGGTTCCATTTTGTCAGCATATAAATCAAGTGCGTAAGCATGACTAAAAAAATGCCTAAAGGCTAAATATTGCCCCAAATAATTTTTACATTTATCTGATATAATTTTATTCTCAACAGCAATTTCAAGAAGTTCTTTGTGCCACGATTTGCCTTCCGGTATAATAATTTTTTGTGATACAAATATCTGTTTTAATATATTCTCAATTCCATTGTAAAAATTATGGAGCAGGGTAGCTACACCAGCAAGTTCTAATGTAGATAAATTAGGAAGTTTCAGGTGAGATGGAATTTCTTCAAGTACTTCATTTATATTTTCTAATTCAGCTATTATTCTTTGAGACAACTTATCCATAAAGGAGAATACCTTCGGATTTTATTATTTCACTTAATAAAGATTCTTTCTTTAAATCAATTAAATCAATTGGTTTTGATAATGAAAAAATTAATTCACTATAGAATTTAAAGAATAATGAACCTTCGATTCCATCTACAGCTAAATCAATATCATCTGGTACTCTTTCGGAATCGAGATTTGAACCGAAAAGATATAATTTCGATATATTATACCTTTTCGCAATTTCTAATAATCTATTTTTATCTTCATTTGAAATCATATTTAAAGCTAACTTAAAGTACACTTTTTTGCAATAGATATTTTCTCAAGAATAAAAAATAATTTTTCTTTTGCAGCGATACATTAAATCTAAAAGCAAAATGGACAGTGACAGATGTAAATTTTGCTTTGAAGAAAAAAGAATAGTGAACTATTTGAGTTTTCGTAGCACAGAACCTAAGTCTGTGCTATGATTTGAAATTCTTTGTGTTACTCCAATCCATAAACATTGATATTATTTGGAAATTCAACCTGGTATTTAACAGGGATAATTTTCTTTTCTCCCGGCTTAAGTTTAATATCCCATTCAAGTTTGTTTTCATTACCAAGTTCAGTTATTTCTATTTTTGGTTCAAGCAATTCAATTTTAATATCCTCATTCATTGCAATAGGGATTTGATCATATATCAAAATGGATTCTTCTGTTTGCCTGTTATTTGTAATCTGTATTTCATATTCATAAGTGATCTGTCGTCCTCCACCTAAAAATCCTTTTGATTCCTGGAACTTGTTTATCAGTACTTTCTTTATTGATATTCTTTCATCAATACCAAGAGCAAGAAGAAGGGTATCTGTTGGAACAATAGTATTTAAATTTGTACGGTTTATAAAATCATTATCAACAAAAACATTTATTTCACCTTCAAGAAGGGGATAATCATTCCTGTTTACAATCTTCCCTTTTAAATAAACCTTTGGAATGATTTTCGGAATTGATGTATAAGAATACTCAACAGGATAATTTTTTATCGCAATAGTAATTTTATGTTGACTATTATCACTAGGTATAGAACTTTTTGTTGGAATTTCAAAAGATGTAGATAATTCATTTGCATAAACAGTAGCATAATTGACAACACCACTCTGAGTGCCTCCAATGTTATAAGTTACTGATGAACTCATATCTTTTGTAATTAATGGTCTTTCACTTGTTATCACCACTTCACTCATCTCAAGTGAAGATTGATCCAGAGGTAATGTTATATTTACTATATTTTTCTCAATTATATTTATATATGTTTTTATTGTCTGGTATCCAACCATAGAAGCGGAAAGATTATATTGTTTTGCAGGGATATTAGGAATAAAAAATTTTCCGTTTATATCTGTTGATGAACCTAAGCTTGTACCATCGAGAATAACATTGGCTCCAACTAAAGCTTCACCGGTTGTTTTATCAATGATATATCCGGTAACTGAACCTTGTCCTGTAGGTATGCCCCAATTCTGATCATAAGTAACCTGGTATTGTGAATTAACATTCTGATTGATGTTATTAAAACTTTGCTTTAAAGGAAGAGGCTTTGTATCTATAAACCATCTTTCTAATTCAGGTAAAGATTTTATAGACATTGGTTCTGCAGTTGAGAGTGTTAATGAGATATCTTCCCAATCTTCTCCGGTTGATTGATGTACCATTCCAAAATAGCTTAGTTCCACTTCTTTTGATTCAGATATTACACGTGCATCATACAATGGATACCAGCTTGCATTTTGTACCAGGTAGGAAGGATATAGTTTTAATTCACCATTATCGCTGGTTTCAATGATTACAATAACCTCTTTATAATTTTTTGTCTTTTTCCCGCTCACTTATCTCTTTCTTTATAGCATTTATTTGCTGTTCATAATAACTTCTTTTTCTATTCTCTTCCCTTATACCTTTATAGATTTGAGTTAAATTATTTTCAATATAATGAAGCATCTCATTTAGGTTTGTTGATTTAATGTCCAACAGCATTTTTTCATTAATAGATTTTGAAGATTGAACTTTAAGAGCTTCTACAAATTCTTTTTTACTCTCATAAACAGCAACTTCATCGTAAGCAATTTGCATAAGCTGGGTTAATGAATCTATCTGTCGTTCTAAAATCTTTATATTATCCTGTTGAATTTCAGTTGTAAACCGCTGTTCAACTTTTACATCTAAAATTTTTGTAACCCCGGATCCTTCCGCAGAAATTCTTACAGATTCATTTTGAAGATCAACTGGTAAATTTGAGAAAGTCAGTTTATGCTTTCCTTTGGATATATCTAATTGTGCTTCTCGTGTAACCAATGCACGGTTCTTAAAAACAGTTGCAGAAATAACTTTTGAATCAACTTTTCTTTCTTCCTGTGGATGGATAAATCCAATACCAAGAATTAAGCAAAGATAGAATGCAGCTTTTTTCATGTTACACCATATTTTTGTTGATTACTGAAGGAATGATCTTTTACAGGCATTAAGGATAAGCCCCTTAAAATTTTTTATTTTCTCTTTAATTTAAACTTAGCATATTGCTTTTAAATAGACAAGAAAGAAAAGGTGAAGAAAAAAAAGGATGATGAAAATTTAATTGCTAAATGTAAAGCGAGCAGGCAGCTCGCTCTATATATTTAAGAAGGATTTAGCTTACTCTTAATATTTCTCACAATCTTTTCAGAATTCATTTTTATCTCATCAAGAAGCACATTGGATTTCTTCAATAATTCTTCGCCAATTATTTTGTTCGAAAGGGAAGAGCAGTTTATCATAACATTAAGAAAAGCTCCTTCGGATGCTGTCTGAAGTAATGCTGCTGCAACCCCAGCATCTGATAAAGAATTTTGATTGCCTTTTAATGCAACAGTTTCTAT
>JAUSIA010000455.1 GCA_030648225.1 Ignavibacteria bacterium
GCATAAGTGATTTTGTAAATCCCATTACAGCATGCTTGGTTGCACCATACATTGTTCCACCTATAAATCCATTTTTACCTGCAAGAGAAACAATATTGATTATCGAACCTTTTTTTCTTTTAATCATATTTCCAACAACTGCTCGAGTGAAATTAAAAACTCCGTAAATATTTGCGTTAACCTGTTCTTTAAGCTCATCTAGTTTTGCTTCTTCTAATTTTTTAAGTATCCCCATCCCTGCATTATTAATCAGGTGATCAATCTTGCCGTAAACATCAATTATTTTCTTAACAGCCATATGAACAAATTTTTCATCTCCTACATCACCTGAGAAATATTCGCATCTTACATTCTTAGATTTTATTTCTGTCTGAACTTTCTCTAATGCTTTTACATCTCTTCCAAAAATAATTACATCCATTCCTTCATCAGCAAAAGCTAAAGCAATTGCTTTTCCAATTCCCCTGCTTGCACCCGTAACCACAGCTAATTCTTTATCATCCATTATAAATCTCCTTCAATTGGTCTTACAACTATTTCTTCACTTATCATATTTTCTTTCTGCAGAAAAACCCAAACAAGCAACCGGGCAATGTCATCAGTTGCCATCATCCTTTCAGAGCTTTCTTTTCTAACCTCCTGCGGCCACATTGGTGTTACTGTAGCTCCGGGAATAATATTGATGACTTTTATTTTGTACTTCCTTACTTCTTCTCTTAAAACATTTGTATAAGCCATTAGTCCATTTTTTGAAGCTGCATAAGCGCTTGAGTTCGTAAATACTTTTTTAGTTACCATAGAAAGAATATTTATTATTGTCCCACCTCCTTGTTCAATCATTTTAGGAAGAACAGCTTTTATAGTATAAATAGATCCAAAAAGATTAGTATTAATTATATCATCTATTTCATTGATTGAATTTTCTTCTACTAATTTAAAAGAAGTGATGCCGGCATTGTTTATAAGGCAATCTATTTTATGAGTTGAAAGAATTTTTTTTGCAGTTTGTTCAACATTTGCACTCGAAGCAACATTACAGGGATAAATATCTAGCTCAAGTTTTTCCTTCTTTAAAGATTTATTTAATCTTTCAAGCTCAGTAACTCTTCGTGCAGAAACAAAAACCCTGCAGCCAATCCTTGCAAATTCTTCTGCTGCCGCTTTTCCAATACCCGAGCTTGCACCTGTAATCCAAACACCCGATTTTTCTTGGACCATATGATTTACGATTTATGATTTACGAAGTTTTTGAAATTGACATAAAAATAGCAGTTAATTCATCAGCTTCTTTTACTAATTTGTCCATTATTAACCATTAGTTATTAAATAGATGGTTTAAACAACTTAAATAAATCCGAATTCTAAATTCGTAAATCCAAAATCGTAAATCAGAGGTTTTTGCTTGAAATCAGTGTTAGGAACTCACCTCTTGTACGGGCGTCATCTTTAAATACACCATGAACAGCACTTGCTGTTGCAGATGAATTTTGTTTTTCAACTCCTCTCATCATCATGCACATATGATATGCTTCTGAAACAACTGCAACTCCCTGCGGCTGAAGGTAACTATCCAATGTATCAGCAATTTCCTGTGTCATTCTTTCCTGTACCTGAATTCTTCTTGCGAAAATTTCAACTATTCTTGGAATTTTACTTAGCCCAACTATCTTCCCGTTAGGAATATATGCCACATGAACTTTTCCATAAAATGGAAGAAGATGATGTTCACACAAACTATAAAAATCTATATTCTTTACAAGAACCATTTCATCATATTTAACCTTGAATACCGCATTGTTCATCTCTTCTTTAATCTTCATATGATATCCTGATGTCAGGAACTCGTACGCTTTAGCGAATCTTTGCGGAGTATTCAAAAGTCCTTCCCTGGTTGGATCTTCTCCGATTTGGGTTAATAACTCTTTAACCAATTTCTGAACTGCTGCTAAATTCAATTTTTATTCTCCCTTATATTCAAAATAATTGTTTTCAGTTTCGTATAGTTTAACAGAATAAAGTTTACCGCTTGGGATCTTATTAACAAGAACATTCCATATTGCAGTGGTTATATTTTCTGCAGATGCAATTATTCCTTTCATAAAATCAGTTTCAAGATTAAGGTTCTTATGATCTACTTTTTCAATAACATTTTTCCTGATTACCTCTTTAAGAACTTTCAGATCAATAAGGTAACCTGTGTTTGGGTCAACCTCTCCGCATACAATAATCTCAAGAACATAATTATGCCCATGCCAGTTTGGGTTGCTGCATAAACCATACAACTTAAAATTTTCTTCATCACTTAAAGCAGGATTAAATAAACGGTGTGCAGCACTGAATCGTTCACGCCTTGTTACATAAATCATATTAACTCTTTAATGATTCCAGGACTTCTTTATTATGTCCATTAACTTTAACCTTCGGAAAAATCTTTTTTATTTTTCCTTCAGGATCAATTATATAAGTAGTACGTTCAACTCCCATGTATTTCCTGCCATACATATTCTTCTCTTTCCAGACATCATATTTTTCAAGAACTTCTTTCTTCTCATCACTTAACAGATCAAAGTTCAAATTATATTTCTGTTCAAATCTTTTATGTGATTCAACTGAATCGGGACTTACTCCTAAAATAACTGCATCTGTCTTTTCAAACTTAGGGAAATCATCTCTGAAGCTGCAGGCTTCTGCTGTACAGCCGGAAGTATCATCCTTTGAATAAAAATAAAGAACAACATTTTTCCCTTTAAAATAATTTAATGAGATAGTTTCTCCATTCTGGTTCTTCAATGTAAAGGCAGGTGCTTTTTTTCCTTCTTCGGGCATTTAATTCTCCTTAAACTTTTATGAATTATTCTTTAATGAATTCTTAATTGCATCATAATCCGGTTGATGACCGGAAGTGGGACAAATCTCTGCATATTTTATCTTACCATCTTTGCCAATTACAAAAGCTAATCTTTTTGAAACTCCTTTATAATCATATTTACCGGGAGAAAAAGTTTCATGTAGAGAATCATACTTTGATGATGCTTCCTTATTGAAATCACTTAACAGAGGAAAGTTAAGATTGAGTTTTTCACTCCACAATTTTAAAGAGTAATGACTATCAACACTTATCCCTAAAATATTGGTATCAAGATCTTCATATTTTTTTAGATTATCTCTCATTGTACACATTTCTTCGGTACAGGTAGATGAATTTGCAAATGGAAAAAAAAGAAGAACAACCTGTTTATCCAAATAATCTTTTAATGATACTTTTTTGCCATCAGTATTTATTAAAGTAAAATCAGGTGCATCATCACCAATATTTAAGGGCATAATTCCTTCTTTATTTCAATATTAAATTATCTTTATGTAGTTAAAAGTTACTTATTTAGATTTGGACATTCAAGTTTATACGATGTGATAAGGTGTAGGATACTGAATACTTAATGGAGAAAAATTGAACCTATCTAAGTTTGCTAACTACTGTTTACTGCTTGCTGTTTACTACTTAGAGCAGTCCCCTTTTCTTCGTCCACTCTTTAAAACCATCTTCAAGATGTTCAAAAGAATTAATAGCAAAAAGAATAGGCTGTAAATGCCATACATCATATTCCTGATGTACAAGTTTATCAGGAACAAAATCTTTTACTTCTACTTCCCTGGATAAAGCATGGTTTACTTCTTCCTTTGAAGAAATAATCCCTGCACCATAAATTCTCATTCCTTCTTTTTGTTTTATAAGGCCAAACTCAACTGTGAACCAATGGAAAGTTTCGAGGAATTTACGATCTTCACCTTTTGTATTTAGTGCGGCTTCACCAAACATCTGGTAGAAGGAAGCAAAATTAGTATTTGTTAAAAGCGGCATATGCCCAAACATATCGTGAAAGCAATCAGGTGCAGGAGTGTAATCAAGCTCCTCTTTTCCTCTTATATAATCTGTTGATGGAAATATTTTTTCACGAAGCATCTCAAAAAAATTCTGTTCATGGATTAGTCCGGGAACGCGAGCAATTCTCCAACCGGTTGTTTTTTTAAATACCGCACTCAAATCTTTTAAAGCAGGGATTTTATCCCTTGTAAAATTCAGAATATCAACACCATCAAGATATTCCTGACAGACTCTTCCGGGCAGATTCTTCATTTGCCTGTCATATAAAAATTTCCAGGTTTCATTGTCAGATACAGGGTAATCCGGATATTTTATTAGATCATCAACAGGAACGGGTCCGGTTAATCTCTGAGGTATACATCTTGGATCAATACCCTCTTCAGCGGCTTTTTCATAAGCTGATAGATGTTCTTTTTCATCTTTATTGTTTTTCATTTTATTCCCTGTAAACTTTTAATAATTAATTAGAACTTAAATATTCATGGTAAGAATTTCAATATTTAAAATATAAACTAAACAATATTCACTTCTTCCTTTAAATCTATATCAAATTTATTCTTAACAGATTCTTTAATCTCATTTGCTAAATCAAGAATTTCCTTT
>JAUSIA010000456.1 GCA_030648225.1 Ignavibacteria bacterium
AAGCAAGAGCTCATGGAGATCTTTCGGAAAACGCAGAGTATGATGCTGCAAAAGAAGAACAAGGCTTGTTTGAATTAAAGATCAGTAAGCTGGGAAATATTCTATCCCGTGCAAGAGTTATTGATACTTCTCATTTTACCGATGATGAAGTTCATATTCTCTCCGAAGTTAAAATCAAGAATCTTAAGACAACTAAAATATTTAATTATATCCTGGTTTCTCCTGAAGAAGCAGATTTCCAGGCAGGAAAGATTTCTGTTACTTCGCCTGTAGGACATGGTTTAATGGGGAAAAAAGTTGGTGATAAAGTTAAAGTAAAAGCCCCGGCAGGTATTTTGGATTTTGAAATTCTCGAAATAAAATAAAAGTAGAGATTGCTAAGAAATTGACGGACGAATCATACATAAAGTTAGCTATTGAAATAGCAAAGAAGGGTAGTGGCAAGGTTAGCCCAAATCCTTTAGTTGGTTGTATTGTTATTAAGAATGATAGGATATTAGGAGCCGGGTTTCACGAAAAGTTCGGTGGCAAACATGCAGAAGTGAATGCCATTGAGAAAGCCGGAAGCAATATTGAAGGAGCAACTATTTATTCAAACCTTGAGCCCTGCAGTCATTTTGGAAAAACACCTCCTTGTGTTGATTTAATAATATCCAGCAAGATAAAAAAAGTTGTTATTGGTACTCTCGATATGAATCCGCAGATTAGCGGCAAGGGAGTAAAAAAATTAAAAGCTGCCGGGATTGAAGTTAAAGTTGGTGTTCTTGAAAATGAATGTATAGGGCTGAACAAATTTTTCTTTAAATACATTACTAAGAAATTACCTTATGTTACTTTAAAAGCTGCACAAACCATTGATGGGAAAATTGCAGATAAAGCCGGTGAATCATCCTGGATCTCATCGGTTCCATCAAGAAAATATGTACACAGCTTAAGAGCAAGGTATGATGCTGTTTTAGTGGGAGCGGGAACTGTTGAGAAAGATGATCCAAAATTAACTGTAAGACTTACAGAAGGAAGAAACCCCAAGAGAATTATTCTTGATTCTGATCTTGATTTAAATCTTAATCATAAAATATTTACAAGAAATTCTGATAAGAATCTTATTGTAATCACATCCAGGAAAAGTATAGGAAAGAAAAGGAGAATAAATAAATTAAATTCACTTGGAGTTACACTTCTTTTCGTAAAGGAAGAAAGGGATGACAGGATAAATTTAAAGAGTGCCCTGAGAGAACTGCAAAAAATCGGGATCGCATCAGTTTTGGTTGAAGGAGGAAGCCAGGTTTTTACATCTTTTATTAAAGAAAATCTTTTTGATGATATGATAATATTTATCAGTCCTAAAATTCTTGGATGCGGAATTCCTATTGTAGGTAATCTTGGCATTAAGCAGCTCCAAAAATCTCTGAAAATAAAAATTAATAATGTAGAAAAAATTGGTGATGATGTCCTGGTTGAATTACATAAATAATATTATTTCATTAAAATCTTAATTGAAAGCGGGAAAATGTTTACAGGATTGGTTGAAGAAACAGGTAAATTAAAAAACAAGCTAAAGACCGGGAATGGTTTTCAGCTTACATTTAGTGCAGAAAAAGTTCTTGATGATCTTGAAATTGGAAGCAGCATAAGTGTAAACGGCTGCTGTTTAACAGTTGTTAAAAGAGAAGGAAATACTTTTTCTGTTGATACAATCGAAGAGACACTTAAAAAAACAAACTTGGACTCTCTTGAGTTAAACAACAGGGTTAATCTCGAAAGACCACTGAAAGCTGATGCAAGACTTGGCGGACATTTTGTTCTTGGACATGTTGATACAACAGGAACTGTTATTAATGTTGAAGAACTTTCCAACAGTCATTTTATGAAAATCAGTTTTCCGGATAACTTTAAAAAATATCTTATTTATGTCGGCTCAATATCAATTGATGGTGTGAGCATGACAGTTGCTGAGCTTGGTGAAAACTGGTTTGGTGTTGGTATAATTCCTTTTACCTGGCAGGAAACTGTTTTCTCCGATAAAAAAGTTGGAGACAAAGTTAATCTTGAATTTGATGTTCTGGGTAAATATGTTGAAAGAATTATGGAAGTTAAGAAGGATGATATTCCTGCTTGAGTTATGACTATGAAAAAGATTGAACAGAAAGTTCTTAAGTTTATTGATGAGAAGAATCTTATAGAAAAAAATGATAAAGTACTTGTAGGTTTAAGCGGTGGTCCTGATTCTGTTTTTCTTCTTCACTTTCTAAAAAAATATTCTAAAAAACTGCAAGTATCTTTTGGTGCTTTGCATATTAATCATCTCTTAAGAGGGAAAGAAGCTGATAAGGATGAGCAGTTCTGTAAAGAACTTACAGAAAAATTATCTGTTAAATTTTATTCAGTAAGAAAAAATATAAAAGCAATTGCTTCAAAGGAAAAAATTTCTGCTGAAGAAGCCGGAAGAAAAGTTCGTTATAAAGAATTTGAAGAAATTTTGGTAAAAGAAGGTTATACTAAAATAGCAACAGCACATAATGCTGATGAAAATGCTGAAACAGTTTTTCTAAATCTTATTAAAGGGACAGGTCTTCGCGGAATATCAGGAATTCCGCCATCCAGAGATAATATAATTAGACCTCTTTTAGCATTAACTAAAAAAGAAATTCTTGATTACCTGGATTTTAATAAACTAAAATACAGAACTGACCTTACCAATCTTACAGATGACGCAGAAAGAAATTTTCTTCGTAACAAGGTTATTCCTTTAATCAGGGATAGATTGAATCCTTCACTCTCAAATACATTATTAAAATCTTCTGAGGTTTTCAGGAACATTAATAATCTTATAAAGAAGAAAATTAATGAAGCCTCCGATAATCTTATCTCTGTGAAGGAGAATTATTTAAGTTTATCATTACCTGAGCTAAATAAAATTGAAGTTGAATACAGGAGTGAAGTTCTTCGCCATATCTTTAATAAGGAATTTGGTATACAAATATCATTTGATGATTGCAGTAAAGTTCTCTCATTATTAAATAAACAAGCAGGGAAAAGCATACAAATATTTGAGAACATAAAGGTCACAAGGGACAGGACGGAATTAATTATTCAAAAAGAAAAAGATAAAAAGGAATTTAAACCTATTATTGTTAACAGGGGAGATTCTATCAAAATAAATGGTAAAGAGCTTTCTATAAAAGAGGTTGGAACAATTAAGCAAAATTCTGGTTCTAACAAAAACCTTGAATTCATAAACGGGGATAAAACCAGTAAAGATTTTCTTGTAAGGAAATGGATGCCCGGTGACAGGTTTTTCCCCTTCGGAATGAGAGGTTCAAAAAAAATATCTGATTTTCTGAATGAACAGAAAATTTCATCTTTAAAAAAGAAAGAGCAAATAATTTTGTTGAACCAGGACAGAATAGTTTGGGTAATAGGCTTAAGGCTTGATGAGCGTTTCAGAATAACTTCCGAAACAAAAAGAATATTTCAGTTATGCCTGTCGTAAATAAAGAAGATAAAATAGTCATCGGTTCGGAAGTTTTTGTCCCGTTAATCAGTGCGGAAAAAATTCAGGAGAGAGTAAAGGAACTTGGAATTCAGATTTCAAAAGACTATGAGGGAAAAATCCCAATTTTTATTGGAGTACTTAATGGAGCATTTCTTTTCCTTGCAGATTTATTAAAGAATGTATACGTTGACTGCGAAATTGACTTCTTTAAACTATCAAGTTACGGTGATGAGAAAATTTCTTCCGGCAATGTGACTCTGATTAAAGAACTAAACTGTGATGTAAACGGAAGAGATATAATTATTGTTGAAGATATCGTTGATTCAGGTTTGTCAATTAAGTACATCGAAGAATTATTCTCCAGATATAAACCTGCAGGTATGAAGGTTGTATCGCTTTTGGTGAAGCCGGAAAGTCTTAAATATAATGTTAAAATTGATTATATTGGTTTCGAAGTTCCAAATAGATTTGTAATTGGCTATGGCTTGGATTATGCACAGAAATTCAGAAATTTACGCTCAATTTATGTTTTAGAGGAATGATTTAAATAATGGAAAAGAAAATCTATAATTTTAATATGGCTGATAAAAACAACCAAAAAGAAAATAAAAAACCTCCTAAAGGAGGCGGACAAAACAAGCCGGATGATAATTTTGATTGGTCAAAGGTTATCAGGCTGGTTTTCGGATGGGGTGCTGTAATTGTTGCGGCTGTAATTGTTATGCAGGTTTTCAGAACCGGGTCTGCTAATTATGTAGAAATACCTTACAATCAGTATGAAAAATTACTGAATGAAGATAAAATTGCTAAAGCAACAATTACTAAATCAGATGTAAATGATTATTCTTTTAAAGCAGAACTCAGAGGTAAAGAAGTTGTAAGGGTAAACAATACAGAACAAACTATTGAACAGTTTTCTGTTTACCTGCCTGAACCGATAATCAGAGACCAGGAAGCAATCTGGAAAGCAAAGGGAATTAATTACTCGTTTGATAAAGAATCAAATGAATGGTTGAATGTTCTTATCAGTTTTGTTCCCTGGATTATAATTATTGCAGTCTGGATTTTTATTATGAGAAGAATGCAGGGAACAGGCGGCGGAACAAGGGGAATTTTCTCATTCGGAAAAAGTAAAGCAAAATTAATTACCCAGGCAGGCACAAGAATAACTTTTAATGATGTAGCAGGCGCCGATGAAGCTAAAATAGAACTTCAGGAAGTAATTGAGTTCTTGAAAGAACCAACTAAATTTCAAAAGCTTGGCGGAAAAATACCTAAAGGTGTTCTTCTTTTAGGACCTCCCGGAACAGGTAAAACTCTTTTAGCAAGAGCAGTTGCCGGCGAAGCAGGTGCACCTTTCTTTTCTATTAGTGGTGCTGATTTCGTTGAGATGTTTGTAGGTGTTGGTGCAAGCCGTGTAAGAGATCTTTTCGAGCAAGGAAAGAAGAACGCACCTTGCATTATCTTTATTGATGAAATTGACGCAGTGGGAAGACACAGAGGTGCTGGTTTAGGTGGTGGGCATGATGAACGTGAACAAACTCTTAATCAGCTTCTTGTTGAGATGGATGGGTTTGAGCAGAATACAGGTGTTATAATAATTGCCGCAACAAATCGTCCTGATATTCTTGATCCAGCATTATTAAGACCGGGAAGATTTGACAGGCAGATTGTGGTTGACAGACCTGATGTTAAAGGTCGCGAAGGAATTCTTAAAGTTCATACAAGGGATATTCCTTTGGCTTCAACTGTTAAACTTGATGTTCTTGCAAAGGGAACTCCTGGTTTAGCAGGTGCTGACCTTGCTAACCTTGTTAATGAAGCCGCTTTACTTGCTGCAAGAAAAAATAAACCCAAAGTTGAAATGATTGATTTCGAAGAAGCTAAAGATAAAGTGATGATGGGCATGGAAAGAAAAAGCATGATCATTTCTGAAAAAGAAAAGAAGATAACTGCCTATCATGAAATAGGACACGTTCTTGTTGCAAGAATGCTTCCTGAAGCAGATCCGGTTCATAAAGTAACCATTATACCGCGTGGTAGAGCACTTGGAGTCACGAGCTATCTTCCTATTGATGAAAAACATACTTACTCCAAAGATTATCTTGAAGCGGTTATAACGTACGCACTTGGCGGAAGGGCAGCAGAAAAAATTGTCTTCAATCATTATACAACAGGTGCAGGTAATGATATTGAAAAGGCTACTAACATTGCTCGTAAAATGGTTTGTGAATGGGGAATGAGCGAGATACTCGGTCCTTTAAGCTATGGTGCAAAAGAAGAAGAAATTTTTCTTGGAAGAGAGATACAAAAACATAGAGACTATAGTGAAAAAACTGCTATCGAAATTGATGAAGAGATCAGAAGAATTGTAATTGCCGGTATGCAGCGTGCAGAAAATATTCTTACTAAGAATATGGATCTCCTTCATAAGCTTTCTGAAGAATTACTTGAAAGAGAAATTCTGGATTCATTTGAAATTGAAAAAATTATTAAAGGGAAAGAACTGCCACCAATTAAGAAAAACGGTAGCCCTGAAGGTGAAAAGCAGGAAGATGTACCTGAACATGTAAAGAAGCTTATGGATCAGAGAAAACCGAAAGAAACTTCCCCAAAAGATGATTCCAATTGACGGGGAAACTATTAATTACAGAGATGAATTAGTAAGAAAGCTGATTCATCTCTTTTCATTATCCATTCCAATTGTTTATTATTTCATCTCAAGAGAAACAGCCATACTAATTCTTGGAATCTTAACCTCTGCTGCACTCTTTATTGATCTTGGACGTTACTTTTCTCCTTCTCTTGGGAAAATATTTTATAAAATTTTTGGTTTTTTATTAAGGAAGCATGAAGTAAACCATGAGAAAAAAAATCTTAACGGTGCTACTTATGTTCTGATGTCGGCACTTATCTGCGTTATAATTCTACCAAAGGTACTTTTCATAACCGCATTCAGTATTCTGATTATTAGTGACAGCCTTGCTGCTTTAATAGGAAGAAGATTCGGCAGAAGAAAATTTCTTTCTAAAAGCTTTGAAGGAACTTTGGCTTTTTTTATAAGTGCAAGTATAGTCATTTTTTTTACACCTAAAGTACACTATGGAATGATGGAATACGTAATTGGTTTTATTGCAGCTTTTGTCGGAGGGATTATTGAAAACATTTCCTTC
>JAUSIA010000465.1 GCA_030648225.1 Ignavibacteria bacterium
ACATAAGCTCTTGTTAAAATCTCAGTGCCTGCATCTGCTGCAGTTCTTGCAAGCTCATAATCAAAAATTCTTCTTTCAAGAACGTAACCTGCTTCACCAAAATCTAAAATAACTTCAGTCCCATCCGGAGCATTGAAAGAGAATTTACTTATTGTTGCTGCAATCCATTTGGGATCCGGCTTTATAAACTCTTCCACTCCAGCTTTGCTTATCGCTTCACCACATCGGACAGGATAACCAACATCTCTGTCTTTCTCCAGCATTAAAACAGAGACACCCTGTTCAGCAGCATATCTTGCAGCAATACTTCCGGCAGGTCCAGCTCCAACTACGATTATATCATATTCTTTTTTCATACTTCTTCCGATTTTATTAACAAATCTTTATACAATTTCGAATCTATATATTTACATTCCAAAGAAAAATCTAACCAAACTTGTGTTTCACTATTTTCCATATCTGCATCTGAAATTTTTGAAATAAAATGCGCCGGATACTTCCTTTTCCTGTACGCCTCGGCTACACTTGAACAAACCGAACGGGAAGAATTTCTTATTTGAGATGTAAGACCAAATTTTTCTTCGACTGGAAATTTCTTACTTATTTCAAATATTTCCATTGCCAATGAAAATGCTTTTTTATAAACAGTTAAATCTCTAAAAGAAATATTCATTTTTATCCCTCATTTGTTATTTAACTACTTTGTTAAATTTTCGCCTATTGCCCACTGCTTACTTACTGAGAACTCCTTCCTTGTTAAACTTAATCACCTCAATAGGACAGCTCCACACACACTTGGCGCAATTTGTACAACGTGGATCAATTATAAATATCTCAGCTTCCTTTAGCTCAATTGCATCTTCCGGACAAATTCCTACACAGCATCCGCAGAAGTCGCATTTATCCGGCAAGATATCAATCATTAGTTTTCCTGTTTTAGCCTGTCTGTATTGCATCATTTGAACGTGATAATGTAAAAGGTAAATCTTATTTTTATAATGAAAAGTTAAAGAAAGTAAGTGTGAATAAAAAGGATGCTTACTGATATGGGACTTGCTAAACCAGAACTAATAAAATTCCCTCTTTAGTAAAGAAGGACAGATTTGAGCGAAACAAAAATCAGGGAGATTCCCTGCGAAGCTAATGCTATCTTTGTGCACAACAGACGGGAATCTCTCTGTTCCAACTGCGTCGGAACTGTCTCCCTTTGCTAAAGGGAGACTTTTTAACCTTACAATATTAAATTAATGCTATTGTCTTTTTGCAAATTAATAAGTCTTAGAATATGTAAATCTTCATAAGATATTTCTTTATTTAACTTATCATAAATATTATTTAATGTTGATATCCCTTAGGAAAAAAATTAATCAAAAACTTTACATTGTTGTTGTGAATTAACAGACAGCTTTTCTAATAAACCATCTGTCCTGATTTTGTTACCTTCATTTGCATATCTTGCAATGTTACTGATAATAGTCTGCGGTTTTACTTTATATTCATTTGCAAGTTTATCAATCGGGCTACCATTATTATAAGATTCGCTGACCTCAATATACTTGGGTTTTGTTTGTCCATTACGGATTTGCCTGCTACTTATTCTTCTTTGTCTACTGATTCCAGAACCTGTAATATTTTTTTTTAAGCAGTAACTTTTAATGATTGATAAAAATATATCACCGTAACTCTCCAGCTTTCTTCTTCCAACACCGCTTATTCCTAAAAAACTTTCTTCATCCTGCGGATAATCGGATGACATTTCAGTTAATGATCTGTCAGAAAAAATAACATAAGGAGGAACATTGTTTTCTTCAGCTATCTCTTTACGTTTTTGCCGCAGCAATTCAAATAATTCATGATCATAGGATTTATCATGTTCTGTCTTTTTAGATGCAGCTTTTGGTTCTTTGATATAACCGAGAACTTTTTCATTCTTAAATAAAACTCTGTTAGCTTTTTCAGAAAGCTTAAGACTGCCGAATTCAATATCTCTGTTAAGAAAATCTTTTCGTATAAATTGATGAGCAAACATCTGCCATTGTTTCTTGTTGAATTCTTTTCCTATACCATATACAGATAAACTCTGATGACCATTACTTAAAATTCTATCTGATTCAGTTCCCAACAAAATATCAATAATATAATTTGCACCAAAAATTTCCCCGGTTTTTTTTACAGCTGATAAAAATTTTTGTGCGGGAACTGTTATATCACTTTTCTCTATTTCTTCTGCTAAACAATTATCGCACATACCGCAAATATCTTTCTCATAATTCTCTCCGAAATAGTTTATAAGCGGGTATCTTCTACAAATCTCTGATTCGGCATATTTAACCATCGCATCTAAATGAACTTTAGCAGCAAGCCTTTCAACGTTATCTTCTTTCTGATCAATAAAGTAATTTATTTTTGAAATATCTCCATAGCTGAAGAGAAGAAGGCAGTCTGCTTTCAAACCATCGCGCCCGGATCTTCCAATCTCCTGATAATAAGATTCAATATTTTTGGGAAGATCATAATGAAGCACAAACCTTACATTGGATTTATTTATCCCCATTCCGAAAGCAATGGTTGCAACTATAATTTGAATTTCATCTTTAATAAAAAGATCCTGGTTTTTATTTCTTTCATCATCCGG
>JAUSIA010000473.1 GCA_030648225.1 Ignavibacteria bacterium
AAAACTAATGGGTGAAGTGAAAATTCAGGAGACTACTGAAAACTATCTTATTCTTAGAGTTGCTCTTTTATATGGTTTTGGATTGTATCATTCCAAAAATCACTTTGCAGAAATGTATGATAATTTTAAGAATAATAAGAAGGTAAAACTTTTTTATGATCAGTTCAGAACACCAATTTCTCTTAATGAAGTTGCGAGAGTTATAAATAAAGTTTGTAAGATTGATATAAAGAACGAAATAATTAATACAGGCGGGAAAGAAAGAATATCGCGTGTTGAACTCGGAGAAATACTTTGCAATGAAGCAGGTTTTGATAAATTTCTTATTGAAAAAATTTCTATGAATGAGTTTAAAGAAATTCCTATGGTTGCAGATGTTTCAATGAATACAGAAAAACTGCAATCATACGGAATTAAACTTAAAGGTGTTGAGGAATCAATTAAAGAAATCTTATTTGAAAAATAGTACTTGAACTTGAACTTACACTTGAACAAGCGTCCGCTCCTGGTTCAAGTTCAAGAGCAAGTTCAAGAAGGAGAAAGATATTGAATCACTTACTTGGTGCACATACATCTACAACAGGTGGAGTTGGTGCTGCAGTTGATCTTGCAAGTAAGCTTGGGTTTACTGCAATGCAAATCTTCAGCAAGAACAATACACGATGGCATCAGCGTCCTTTTTCAGAAAAAGAAATTTATGATTTTAAAACGAAACTGAAGAATTCAAATATAAAATTTGTTTGCGTACACGATTCTTATCTAATTAATTTATGTGCTAACAACCTTGAGTTTAAAATGAAATCTGACAATGCTTTCTTAGATGAGATAGAAAGATGCCATCAGCTTGGAATTGAATATCTGAATTTCCATCCCGGTGCACATTGTGGCGCAGGAGAACAAGAAGGAATAAAAATAATTGCCGAAGCACTTAACATTGCTCATGAAAAAACAAAAGATTACAAAGTTAGCAGCATGCTTGAAGCAACTGCCGGACAAGGTTCTGCTGTTGGTTACAGATTTGAACATCTGCAGGAAATAATAGACCTCGTTGAAGTAAAGGAGAGAATGTCTGTTTGTATTGATACTGCACATATCTTTGCTGCCGGTTATGATATAAGAACTCCGGAGGTTTATGAAAAAACCATGAAAGAATTTGATGAGATCGTTGGATTTGAAAAGTTAAAATGTTTTCATATGAATGATAGTAAAAAATCTTTAGGCTCGCGGGTTGACAGGCATGATCATATTGGGAAAGGATTAATCGGCAAAGAAGGTTTTAGTAATATTATGAATGATAAAAGATTAGAGCATATTCCTAAAATTCTTGAAACTCCAAAAGGGAAAGAACATCTTGAGGATGTTGAGAATATAAAAGTTTTGAAAAGTTTAATAAGATAATTTATAGTAATTATTAACCAATAATTTCAAAAATTAATCTTCAGGATACCATAAATCAGTATCTTCACCAATGAAGAAATCTTTCAACTCATTTTTATGTTTTAGCCAATTAGAAATATATTCTTTATCAGACTGTTCTGTACAAGTATAACTTTTCTCTTTTGCTATAATACCTTCCCATGAACTTTTTAGGGAACCGCTTCCACCAAAAGTAAGTCCCTTTACTTCAATCGCTGTAATAAAATTATCTATGAATTGATCAAAGCCAGATTCTTGCACTTTATCATTGAAGATGCATTTAAGGTTGAATCCAGTTTCTTTGAACTCCCCTTTATGTAATTTCTTTCTAATTCTCTTTTTCATCTTGAAAGACGATTTATTTTAATATCGCTTAAAGCGATAGTATATTTTTTTAATTTTGTTCTAATACCCTCAACACAATTATCCCGCTATGCTTTTTAACACTCATTACATATTCTGATAATGGAGCTTCTGTTATGTGAACTTTACTTCCAACCTGCGGCGCATGCAGTAAATGGATTCTTCCATCCTCACCTTTAACTGCAATTCCAACATGACCTATATCCAGCCCTTTTACATTTGTTGTAAATGCAATTAAATCACCATTATGAATTTTGTCTTCAACAGATGATATTTTTTCTTTGGGGATGAAAAAGTAAGTGCGGGAGGAAATTTCTTTTTCCTGTTCTTCAATAATGGGAATGAATTCCGGGTTTTCCTTTAAATGTTTATAAGCCTCAGCATGAGTTGACATAAAATTGAGATTAAAACTTATTGGTTGGCCACCAATTTCTTTAGTTACATCTTTGATAATTCCTTTCTGCTGATTATTATAAATCCAATCTGAAAAATAATGAAGACGCGAAGGATATTGATCTATTTCTCCATCCCTGTATCTGATAAAAGTAAGTTCATCCTGGTAATCATCAAACGATGTTTTTTCTTTTTTAATGAGGCGGGAAAAAACAAGAGCATTTTCAAGAAAAGTTGTGCAATCAAGTCCGGTAAGATTTATAACAAGCTGCTCTTCACCATCTTTTTCAATACCATGTGCTATATATTCGGTCCCAATAAAACTTTTCCCGACTTCAGCAAGAACATCTCCAATCGGCTTTTCAGTTCCGACAAGGTCGGGATTTTCAACAGCAAAAGAAAATTTAGAATTACAAACTTCAACATCATTTTCAGAATAGATTTGAGCGTTGACAGCAACTGCACAGAGCATAGAGCATAGAGCATAGAGTTTAGTATAAAAAGTTCTTCTCTTTGCCCTATGCACTATGCCCTTTGCCTTATTAAATGATGTCTTCATCGGTATCTGTAGGAACAATTGAATATTCCTCAAGCTGCCTTGCGTGTGCGAGATTCTCAAACCGTGCGTATTCTTTTATAAATGCCAGTCTTACATCGCCGGTAGGGCCATTCCTCTGTTTCCCGATTATCACTTCAGTAACTCCTTCAAGTGAATTTCCATCCTGGTCTGTTTTTATACCATAATATTCAGGGCGGTAAAGGAACGTAACCACATCGGCATCCTGTTCGATTGAACCAGATTCACGAAGATCTGAAAGCTGCGGACGTTTGTCCGTTCTTGTTTCAACAGCACGGTTCATCTGGGAAAGTGCTATAACAGGAATGTTTAATTCTTTTGCCAAAGATTTAAGCGAACGTGATATGTGGGAGATTTCTCTCTCACGGCTTTCTGCTTTTGCTGGTCCCTGCATCAGTTGAAGATAATCTATTATAATCATACCGATATTTTTTTCAGCTTT
>JAUSIA010000474.1 GCA_030648225.1 Ignavibacteria bacterium
ATATTAAGAATGGAATAGTTTTAACTTACCATGATAACGGCGTTATCAAATCTTCTTTCAGGTATGTGGATGGTATTATACAGGGATCTTCAAAAACATTTTATGATATTGGACTGCTGAAAGCTGAAGAAAATTTTGATAGGGGACAACTTCACGGTTTAAGAAAAGAATATTATATGAATGGTGCAGTTAAAGGAGAGCAGTATTATATTTACGGTAAGCTTGATGGATGGGCAAGATTTTTTTTCAGGAATGGCAAACTTAACAGGGAAGAATATTACAAGGATGGTAAAATTCAAAGAGCTAAGGAGTATGATTCTGCAGGAGTTCTGGTTTCAACATTTGGTTATTGATCTTGGGTATAGGGTATAGGGTATAGAGGTATATGGTATAAAGTTTTAAAATTATGCCCTATACCTTTATACCATATACCAAAATTTCAGTAGTCAGACAATATCCTAAGTTATTAGTAAATGAGAAAAATAAAATGTACAAAAACTTTTTATATATTTTAATTTTTCTTTATATCTCATCTGATCTTTACTCTCAGGAAGGGGGAGTCATTTCTTACTTTCCTGATGGAAAAATAAGACAAATAGAAAATTATAGGAATAACAAGCTTGATGGCGTATCTAAATATTATTACGAAAACGGAATTTTAAAGCAGATGATTTCTTATAGTGAAGGTAAAAAGTCCGGTAAAAGTTTTTACTATTACGATACCGGAATTCTTAAAGAGATGCTTAACTATAACGATGATAAATTTAACGGTGATTTCAGTAGTTATTATCCGAATGGAGTTGTAAAAGAATCCGGCAAATATTTATTTGGTATTCCTGATGGAGAATTCAGAGCTTATTATGAAACCGGTCAGTTGAAATCATACTATACTCTTATAAACGGAGCAAAGAATGGAATTATTTACGACTATTATCCTAATGGAACAATAAAAGCAGAAGCAAATTTTGTTAATGATATTCAGGAAGGATTAACAAAATTTTATTATGAAGATGGAAGTTTAAAAGGGAACTATCCTTATTCTTCAAATCAGCTTCATGGAGACGTTAAAGAATATTTTAAAGATGGCGGGCTGATGACAGAAAAATATTATGAGTATGGCAGATTGGAAGGTATTGAAAAAACATATTATAAAAATGGCAGCATTAAAACCGAAAGTAATTATGATTATGGTTTCAGAGAAGGAACTACTAAATCTTTTTATGAAAAGGGAAAACTATGGAGCGAACAAATTTATAAGAAAGATAAGCTTATAGGAGAAACAAAAATTTACCGCAAGGATGGCTCACTCTGGTATATCGAAACTTATGATAATGGTGAATTAATAAGCAGTAAAGAATTTTCTGAAGAAGGTAAGCTTGTTGCTGAACAAACTTTTGAAAAGAAGAATTAAACTTTATGATAAAGAAAAACAAATTCAAAATAGGACTTATCCAGATTTCTCTGAGCAAAGATCCTGATAAAAATTTAAAGAAGGCTGTTGATTGGATTACTAAAGCTGCAAAAAAAGGTGCTCAGGTAATCTGCTTACCAGAACTTTTTCGCTCACAGTATTTCTGCCAGAGTGAAAACATTGATTACTTTAATCTTGCTGAAACAATTCCCGGTCCATCAACAGAAGCGATTTCAAAAGTTGCTAAACAAAATAAAGTTGTAGTGGTAGTTCCTGTTTTTGAAAAAAGAGCATTGGGGATTTATCATAATTCACTTGCTGTTATAGATACAAAAGGAAAAATTTCCGGCATCTACCGTAAAATGCACATTCCGGATGATCCCTCTTATTATGAAAAATTTTATTTCACTCCCGGCGACCTTGGTTATAAATCATTTGATACTGAGTATGGCAATATCGGTACTTTAATTTGCTGGGATCAATGGTATCCTGAAGCTGCAAGGCTTACTACTTTACAGGGTGCTGCGGTTCTTTTCTATCCAACAGCAATCGGCTGGCATCCGCACGAGAAAAAAGAGCATGGTAAAGCTCAGTTTGAATCCTGGCAGATAATTCAACGAAGCCACGCTATTGCAAACGGAGTTTATGTAGCTGCTGTTAATCGAATAGGGTTGGAGAAAGAAAATTCAAAGACAGCAGGAATAGAATTTTGGGGGTCATCATTTGTTGCGGATCCGCAAGGAGTAATTATTGCACAGGCTTCTGCTGATAAAGAAGAAATTATTATTGCTGAAGTAGATTTAAACAGGATTGAATATATCCGCCGTAACTGGCCATTCCTGAGGGACAGGAGGATTGAATCATATCAGGATATTTCAAAAAGATTTTTAAAGTAAATGAATAACATCAGAATCCCCGCCGAATGGGAGCTTCATAAAGCAACATGGCTTGGATGGCCTCACAATAAAGAAGACTGGCCCGGAAAGTTTTCACCAATCCCTTGGGTTTATGGAGAAATTGTCCGTTACATTTCACGTGGAGAAAAAGTTAGAATTATTATTGAAGATAAAAGTCATGAATCAAAAGCAAGAAATGTTTTAAAAGCTGTTGATGCAAACTTTAACAACATTGAATTCTATAAATTGAAAACAGATCGAGGCTGGATGAGAGATTCGGGTCCAGCTTTTGTAAAAGATAAAAATGGGAAAGTGTCAGCAGTTCATTTCAGATTTA